>NZ_JAVYJB010000004.1:0-289957 GCF_032490495.1 Pilosibacter fragilis
CTCCAAATGATATATATGATTATTGCCGGTTATTTCGAGGATGATGCCTCTGATGAACTGACAAATGATCCTGTATTCAAGTCTGTACTTGAAAAAGATGCGCTTGCATCACAGCCTACGGTATCAAGATTCTTTAACCGTATGGATGAAGACACTTTAAACCAGTTCCTTGCGATTGCCAGAGTACTTCGGAGGAAAATTTACAGTATTCAGATGCCACAGGCTGTTATTCTGGATCTGGATTCCACTCTTCTTGATGCATACGGCAGGCAGGAAGGCAGAGCCTTTAACTTTCACTATCAGAGCAATGGTTATCATCCACTTGTCTGTTATGATGGAATGACCGGGGATCTGATAAAGATCCAGCTGCGTGATGGAACACAGTATTCCTGCACCGGAGTAGTTGATTTTTTGCAGCCGGTACTGGATGAATATTTGCATGACTATCCGGAAATCCCTATTCTACTTCGTGGTGATAGCGTTTTTTCTACGCCTGATCTTTATAAGCAGCGTGAGGAAAACGGCACAAGCTATGTGATCCGGCTGAAGGAGAATGGCATCCTACGTGGAAAAGCATCCGATCTTGTGGATGAGCTTGATGAAATCACCAGGAATAACAAAGTGGATTATGCGGTAGTTTATGGTGAATTCATGTACAAAGCAAAGTCATGGCCTTATTGTCACAAACATGGATTCCTCACCAGGGTATCTTATCAAATTTTACTGCAAGCGAGGGCTGATGGAAAACTTCATCAAAGAAAGCAAATCCGGTTTTGATTTTGCTTCCGTAAGCAGTCATACCAGAATCGTAAATGCAAACAGGCTTCAGGTACACGCTCTTGCTTATAACATATTTAATTGGTTTAGACGATTGGCGTTATCAGCAAACATGCGCAAACAACGCATTGATACCGTCCGTTTAAAACTGCTGAAGATTGCTGCAAAAGTAGTTCATTCAGCAAGATATATCACATTCAAGCTGTGTAGCAGCTGCCCTTATAAAAATGAATTCTATGAGACACTTTCAAATATCGGTAAGCTGAATGTACAGCTGGAATAGTAACTATTAACGAACCTTGACAGCTTAATAACCGCTCAGAACTCTGCCACAGGGATTTTATACCCTTTTTGGAGATTGGTTGAGCGATGCTTAGGCTACATGGGTCAATTTTGGGATTCATGGTACAGTTACCAGTTCAGATACTGCTCCGTGAATAATTCAGGATAAATAACGGTTTTGTTTAATAATTATATACTATCATACTGTCATTCAGCGATCAACAATCAGACACCCGCATCATATTATTATCCGGCACTGCTGATTGATCATGCTGCTTAACGGGGGCACCTCCCTAATTCAGCTACAGATATCGGTTCATTATAAAATGCTTGAATTTTTGTCTTGACAACTGAACCACTATAGTCGAAGATAGCTCTTCCGTTCATTCTGGTCAAAAATTCTAACCAGATTTTCTATCTTTTGGTTTAGATAATACATTGTACTGATCTCCTTTATATGTTACTTTCTATTCCTTATAGACCACACAAAAGCTTTCTGACGATTACCCCAAACGTATTTCTGCCATAATAGTTTTAGCGATGGCTTATCTGCCCATTTTCTGTTAATATCTTCAATATCCATTTCACTTTTCAGATCCTGCATAAATTGTTCTCGCTTAGGGTTCATTTCAATATGTTTACGCATTGGACCTTGATACCTTAAAGCATCTTCAAATCTCAACTCATGCCCATACATCGAACCTTCAGCTTTTTTCAATACAGATTTTCCTTTTTCAGTATTTGCAATTGCCAGAGAAGAGCCACCATTTTTACCATATAATTCCATACAATAAATATGTACTCCCCATAGGTCGCCGAGAGATATATCGGCTGTCCGTTCCGTTGTCGCAAAGAGGCATTCATAGCATGAAGGTCGGCTCATAAGATGCTTCAACCAAATATCCCAAAATGGGGTAAACCAACGGTCTTTTTCAATTACTTTTTTCTTATTATCGTTCATCATAACTGTGGTCCTCATTATCTCGAAGTCCCATTTGTGATGTCCGAGAAAAGAGTGGCCCTTATACCTGTAGTCAATACTTTCGATTAAAGCACCGAATTTCTTTTTTAGTGATTGCTCATATTTCCGAATATAAAGGGGACTCGGGACGCCTTCGCAAATAACCTCCACGGTTAATAAGTTATCCTGATTCGTATTACGCAAAAACGCCTTTAATCCAGAAATTTGACATGGCGTTCCAGAAAAATGCAAATTCCGCTCAAACTGAGCACTGATTCCGCTTGGAGCTGATCGCACCTTCCGGTCATATCTGAGCATCTTTCCGGTTTAACTGAGCATCATATTTTAAATGTGTTATAGTGCCTTCGTAATCATTTATACGATTACAGAAGGAGGCATATTTTATGCAAAACTACAACACCATCATAGGCGTCATCCAGATGCGCCAGGACAACTGCCCAAGCAGATCTATTATGGAGCGTTACAGGATCGGCTCCGGAACCGTGAGCCTGATCATAAACCGCTATGCATCAAGCGGTTTATCTCTTCAGCAGCTCCAGCAGATGTCACCCAAAGACGTGGAAAATACCTTTTATCCACAGAAAAATTTGCAGCGTAAAGAGATTCCACAGCCGGATTTCCAGGCTTATTATGACAGGATCCATGCCCCAAACAGCCGGGTAAACATTTCTTTCTGTTGGCTGGAATACAAAGAAGCACATCCGGAAGGTTATGAAAAAACGCAGTTCTATGACCTTTACAGTCGCTTTGTAAAGGAAAACTACGGCGGGAATCAGATCTCTATGGCTGTAAACCGTAAGCCGGGTGAAAAGATGTACATTGACTGGGTCGGTGACCAGCCGGAACTGCTCACGGATGTAGAGACCGGAGAAATACAGAAAGTTCATGTTTTTACTACCACGCTCGGAATCAGCAGCCTGATCTATGCCGAGGCATTTCCGAATGAGAAACTTTCGTGTTTCATCGAAGGCTGTACCCATGCGGTTTCCTTTTACGGAGCAGTTGCAAAACATTTCGTGCCGGATAATCTAAAGACAGCAGTAACCAAACATACAAAAGACGAGCTTATCTTACAGTCCACGTTCTCTGATCTGGAGGATTTTTACGGTACGGTTGTTCTTCCGCCTCCTTCCAGAAAACCCAAGGGCAAACCAACAGTAGAAAACCATGTACGGTATCTGGAAACGCATCTGATTGAAAAGTTGAAGGAGAAGATCTTTACCTCTTACGAAGAATTGAATGCCGAGATCAAAAAGATAGTAGCGGCACTCAATACCCGGCCTTTCCAGAATCGTTCTTTTTCAAGACGGGATGCTTTTGAGAAATATGACAAACCGTGCATGAAACCACTGCCAGGCGGATGCTACACGGTCTGCGATTACAGGGCTGTCCTGAAGATTCCGAATAATTATCATGTTGAGTATGATGGCCACTACTACTCCGTATTTTACTCTTACTGCGGAAAACCTGCAATCGTAAAAGCAACGCCCTCAGAGATCCGGATCTGCGACCAGTATAATAAGCTGATCTGTACGCATAAGAGGGTCTACCGGGATCTTCCGCGTTATATCACATCCGACGAGCATATGCCGCCGGAGCACCTTTATTACAAAGATATCAATTCCAAGGACGGGAATTATTACAGGCGCTGGGCGTCCGTATTCGGTCCTTCGATGTCTGAACTGATAGAGCGGGTCCTTAAGGCTTCAAAACATGAAGAACAGGCTTACAACGCCTGTGCAGGCATTCTTCATCAGGCAAAAATGATTCCTTATGGAATCGCCGAAGAAGCTGCAAAAAAGTGTATTGACCTGAATTCCTGTAAATATTTCACTTTTAAACAGATCCTTAAAAAACTGAATGTGAAAGAGCTGTCGGGAGCTCCGCCTAAGGCGCTTCCTGAACACGAAAACATCCGCGGAAAGGATTACTACAAGTAGAGGTAAACGATAATGGCTTACAGAATGAAAGATTACACTTATAACGATAAACTCACGAAGGAGCAAAACATTCTCATGGACCGTCTTTATAAGCTCCGGATGTCCGGGATGGCAGATGCATTTGCAAAACAGCTGCTTGATCCGAACACGGGATTAGAGCCATTTGAGGTACGTTTCGCTGATATCATAAATCAGGAATGGAACCAGCGTGAAAACAAGAAGTTTCATAAACTTCTCAAACAGGCAACTTTAAAGTATCCTGCAGCGGATCTCGACGCTACGATCTATGAACCAGAACGCCAGTTAAATACCCATGTCATCGAACTGCTCGCAGAGTGCAAATGGATCGATGAACCGAATAATCTCCTGATCACTGGTGGTGCCGGATCAGGAAAAACATATATTGCCTGTGCTTTATGCATTGCTGCAATGCACCAAATGCGGACCGTTAAATATATCCGTGCCAACAATCTTATGACGGAATCGGAACATGCCCATCAGGAAAGCACTTATTATGAGTATTCGAATAAGATGGCATCCTACGATCTTCTTGTGATTGACGATTTCGGTCTAATGGACCTGGATATGAATAAATGTCGTGATCTGCTCGAAATCATAGAAGCCAGGGACTGCCGCAAGTCAACGATCATCATTTCCCAGCTTCCAGTTGATAAATGGTACCCATTGTTTGGTGATCATACCTATGCGGATGCCTGCCTCAGCAGAATGACCGCTAAGGCCTACCGGCTGCACTTTTCTGGCAATGACCGACGTATAAGCAATAGCAACTAGTTGACTATCTGAGCGCTGCTCAGTTTAAAGCGGAATGGCGCTCCGTTCCTTCGGAACGGATGCGCAGATTCTGCGGAATATGCAAGAAAAAAGCACTTTCTTTCCGGAATTCAAAAAATCTTTAGCCTGCTGATATGATTTACCCGTTTTGCTTTGGGAATATTTTGATTTTCTAAACTTAGCCAAATTGTTCTTGTCGGTAATATAACTGTGGAAAACTAAAAGCCCCTTACTTTCTGCACCAAAAATCACATAATTGTCATCGCAAAAAGTATCGACAATAGCTGAAAATGCACCGCCGCTAGTGCTTTCAAAACGTACTTCTTCATCTTTGATATATCCACCAAAAACATACTTGTCCTTGCCATATCGCACTGGCATATTCTCATAAAGACAGACTTGGTGGCACAAATTACATTTTACACACAAGTCTTTATTAAGAATCGGATAACGAAATCCTTCATCGTCCTCTTCCAACTTCAATGCACTTTTAGGGCAAATCTGAACACAGGCTTCACAGCCGTAACACTTTCCCTTATCTTTGTCTATCAAGTATCCCGCCATATCTCACACCACCATTAAAAGCAGGAAGTCAATTCCATGTGCAAGAACTCAAGAGATTTTTTTCTAGCTTCTGCTATGCGACTATGAACTACTTCATAATTTATATCGTTCAAATTACCCTTATCTTCCGCTCCACTTACCAGCAAATGGTCAGTCAAGCCAAACAGGGCAAGAAGCTCTTTTATTTTAGTATCACACTGTTCTCTGGAGAATACGCCTAACGGCTTACTGTATTGAACAGCAAATATCGCTCCATGGAACGAATTTGTCACAACACATTCTGCATATTTCGTAAGGGACAAAAACTCTTCAACCCCTGCCTCATAGAACATTCGGCGATTAGTTTTTTCAGCATTTTTTGCGCGCAAACTAATTTCAACGATCTTCCAGCCATTTTCTGCTGCAAGCTTCTCTGCATAAGCCTCCATATGAGGATTATATCTACGCGAATAAAGTAACAGATACTTCTCATTTTCCAGCCGTTCGTCCGCTATTTTGTCGTACTCATTACTTGTCAGCAATAATGTTGGATCAATTACCCTTTGAACTGGAACATCTACATGAGAAGCGACATATGGTATCATTTGATTTTCTCTTAAGCCAATCGCATTAAAATTTTTCAGCCTTTCGTTCAACTTTTGATAATCGTCCTGCTCAAAATGTGAATCTGCAAAACTTGCGGCATACACAACGCTATTCTTTTTCATACAATCATAATTTGCGAAATATCCATCATCGAAGCCTCCAAACTCATCAATGCAAAAGATCGTATCACTTCCACATACGAAGCCTGTAATGTTTTCATCCGTAGAAATATCATTAAAATTTTGAGCCGTGTATTTCTTACACGTGCGTTCAAAACGCTTATGATAGAATTTATCAAACTTATAATAATTTTCCTGAATAGCGGGCAGTGTAAGCTCACACATCTTACGAGATTCCTCATCTTTATCCCACATATTGGCAAATGGATTCAATGGGTCTTTATCAGCTAAAATCTCAGGGCAATAATCAACAAGGACAGGCGTCCGGCGGCACATTGCGGTAGGCGCAAACCGCACGGTATTTTCTCCAGATTCGCCTACCCGATTGTGCCGTGCCGGGACTTACCGCGCTTTTCTCCCGGCTTGGCGGCACGTTGTCGTAGCCTTGTTTGAGAGGCAACATTGCTGCTTTTGAAACAAGGCCATGACCCTGCACAAACCTGACTGGCAGGCTTGGTTGAGAGAGACAGTATGGAAACACTGCCGAATTTAATTTGCGGAAAGTTTACAGTCGGCGGGAAGGATAATTTGCCGCCTGACAATGAGAAGGAGGAAAATAATATAAAAGGCCATGAATAATAGAGTATACAATGACAAAGTAAACGTAGATGATAAAAATATAAAAGCTTTTTTTAACAACAGGGCAAAAAAATTTGCAGCAGGCGAGGTGAATCAATATACATCTGTAGTACTTGGTGATAATAGACCGGATTATGGAAAAGAATGGAATGAATTTGAAAAGAAGCAGGTTGTACAGCATTTAAATCTTGGTCCGGATAAAAAAGTCCTGGATATTGGCTGTGGGATAGGAAGATGGGCAGAGAATATCATAGATCATTGTGGAGAATATATAGGAACAGATTTTTCAGATGAAATGATAAAGTCAGCCGGAGAACGTTTTAAATCATATTCCAATGCATGGTTTATTAATTCTTCGTTTCAGGACATATTTAAAAACAAGAAAATAATCGGCAGGAAATTTGATACAGTGATTATTGCAGGGGTCTCTATGTATATCAATGATGCTGAGCTGAGAAAATGTTATGACAGTTTGACAGATATACTGAATGAGGGAGCGATCGTATATATAGAAGAAAGTATAGGGGTCAACGAGAGATTGACTCTGGATCATATCTGGTCTGATATCTTAAAGGATAATTATGATGCAATATATAGAACCCGGAAAGAATATCTTGAATTAATGAGTGGATTAACGAACAGAGTCCAAATATTAAAAGAAGGATATTTTGAACAGCTTGATAAAAAAGAATTGTCTGAGACCAGTCATTGGTATATTTTTTTGAAAAAATGCTAAAGCCAGTATTCTATTGATGAAAATGAGAAATTGCTTATATAGTATTTTCAAATACTGTGAAGAAACGCTTTGGGACTTTTTCGGTGGGTGTTCTGAAATCATTTCCAGCGGGTACCCTGAAAAAACCATTGCACCTGAGGGGATTTGTGTTAATCTATCCTTATAGGATTCCTCTGTATCACGGAGGAAGAAAATGGGTAAAAAAGCACTGGAAGAACTGGTATTTCACGACGATTTTATGTTTGCAGCTACCATTAGACACGGAAGGTTCACCATCATAGTTAACAGAGGATTTATAGCCTTTATAAGGCAGACCAGTGGAACGCTTTATAAACTGCACCCTCTTTTAGTTATTCAGTACAAGACACAATGACTGTCATACACTTCTGGCTCTGAATTGCTCCATATCCTATCGCAATAATGCTTAGTTTATGATAGTATATAATTATTAAACAAAACCGTTATTTAAGCATTTACAAAGAAAGGTGGCCGGAAGCATGGGAAGATTTGTAAACCCAGACAGCAGTGCGTTTCAGGTTGCTCTTAACTCCAGAATATATGTGGATAAGACTGGCTTGATCGAGTATACAAAGAGTGTTCTCGATACAACGAATGCCTATATCTGCAATAGCCGGCCGCGCCGGTTCGGAATGTCTTATGCGGCAAACATGCTGGCGGCATATTACAGCAAGGGTACGGATTCCGAGCAGATGTTTTCAGGATTGAGGATAAGCAAAGATGCCGATTTCAAGAAGCATCTTAATAAATACGATGTGATCCATATTGATATTCAGTGGTTTTTAGCAAACTGTGATGATGCGGATAAAGTGGTCTCTTTTATAACAAAAAGTGTTCTGGATGAACTTCGTGGCATTTATCCAGATGCGCTGCCACAAGAGGTAGTGACTCTTCCGGATGCGCTTTCACGGGTAAAGGAACGTACTGGACAGAAATTTGTTGTTATCATAGATGAATGGGATGTTATTATCCGAGATGGAGCAATGATAGAAAACATTCAGGATGAATACCTTAATTTTTTAAGGGGAATGTTTAAAGGTGTAGAACCAACGAAGTACATCCAGCTGGCATATCTTACGGGAATTCTGCCGATTAAGAAAGAAAGGGCCCAGTCCGCAGTAAATAACCTGGATGAGTTTACAATGCTGCAGGCAGATGAATTGGCTCCATACATCGGTTTTACCGAAAATGAGGTAAAAGGACTCTGTGAAAAATACAACAGGGATTTCGATAAAGTCAAAAAATGGTATGATGGGTATCTGCTTGATGGATATCAAGTGTATAATCCCAAAGCTGTTGTAAGTGTAATGACAAAAGGACGATTTAGAAGCTATTGGTCTGAGACCGGTTCGTATGAGGTAGTTGTACCACTCATCTGCATGAATTATGATGGGCTGAAGAATGCGATTATCGAGATGCTTTCAGGTTCAGAAGTTAAAGTTGATACAGCAACTTTCAAAAATGATCCGGCTAAGATACAAAATCGTGACGATGTGATCACCTACTTGATTCACCTTGGTTATCTAGGATACAATGAGGATAGTGAATCAGCATTTGTTCCGAATGAGGAGATCAGACAGGAACTAATCACAGCTGTGAGAAGCAGTAATTGGGATGAACTGATTGCATTTCAGCAAGAATCGAGAAAACTTCTTACAGCTACACTGTCAATGGATGAAAAACAGGTTGCTGCTGAAATCGATAAGTTTCATTCACAGTATGCATCAATGATCCAGTATAACGATGAAAATTCGTTGAGCAGCATAATCACTATTGCTTATCTGGGAGCAATGCAGGATTGAGAAATACGAGAAGGATTGATTCTGCTTAGAGCTGATCACATCTTCCGGTTATATCTGAGCACATTTCCGGTCTAACTACCACTGCCAGCTGTTTGCCATAGGCTCCTCCCACTACCTTCAGGTGGTGGGAGGAGCCTTGTAAATCTTTAGTCATTACCCCTGACTCTCAATATATTTTTGTATGGTAGCTGACGATACTTCTCCGATGCTACAAGCAAAATATCCGTCTGACCAAAATATCTTTTTCTTCCAATACTGTTTAGACAGAAGCGAACCATATTTGTGCCATAAATAATACGTTGTTTCTTGATTTACAATTTTGACAATATCGCAAACCCTATCTGTTGTATCGTAACTTAATAAGAAATGTATATGGTCTTTGTCGGTTTCTATAGCAATAATTTCGTAGCCATAAGTATTAGCAATATCGAAAATCTTTTGTTTAACATCATCAGCGATAGAACCTTTGAGTAATTGTTTACGATTGCAAGTGTACAGATCTGTTCACAGTTACAAAGAAGCTATCTTGTGATATAAGCCTTCAACAGCTCAAAGGTATTGTGAACTCCGTCCATATGGGAGCGTTCGTAATTATGGGAAGCATAGACTCCAGGACCGATGAGACCGTGACGGATATCATATCCGGCGCGCAGGGTAGTCTCCACATCGGAGCCATAATGCGGATAAATATCAATGGCATAATCCAGCTTTTTCTCCTTCGCAAGGTTGGAAAGAGCCGTGATCAGATCATAGTTATAAGGACCACCGGAATCTTTGGCACAGATCGAAACCATCCGTTCGGTGCAGCCAAGGTCACTGCCGACACAACCCATATCGACAGAAATCATCTCCTCTGTATCATCCGGTACGACACTTCCGCCGTGCCCTACTTCTTCATATACTGTAAATAATAAAGAAACCTTGCGGTTCAGCTTCCAGGCATCTTCACGTACGGCTCTGGCGAGACCCAGCAGGATAGCGGCGGAAAGCTTGTCATCAAGAAAACGGCTTTTGATGTATCCGCTTTCTGTCACAACCGTGCGCGGGTCCATGGCGATGATGTCACCGGTCTGGATCCCAAGTGCCAGAGTATCCTGATCGGAAGCGACATTTTCATCCAGCAGGATCTCCATATTTTCTTCGATCAGCTCGGTCTTCTGATCAGCAACGTGGGAAGAAGGCTCCTTGTTCAGCACTACACCGGTGTAAACTCTGCCGTCACGGGTGTGAATGGTGCAGTTCTCGCCGTCCGCCGTGGACCACTGATGACCTCCGATGGTTGTGGGCCGCAGACGTCCGTTTTCCTTGATGGAGCGAACCATAGCCCCCAATGTATCAACATGGGCTGCCAGTACCAGAGGAGAGCCGGAACCACCCAGGGTAACGAATACGTTCCCCTTATTGCTGCGCTCCGGGGAATACCCCAGAGAAGATAATTCGGACAACAGGTAATCAGTCACTTTTGCTGTAAAGCTGGACGGACTCGGGATAGAAGTTAAGGTGTATAACTGCTCTTTGATAAAATTCATATGAGAGTTCATGTTTACATTCCTCCTGAAGGATATTTCTGATTACTATTGTAGCGAACCGGAGGAGAAAGGTCAACAAAGGATCTGACGAAAAGAAGAACGCTCCAGCTCACCGACAACCGATGACGATCAGAAAATGAGGTCTGCAAATCGGGAAAGTTTCTTTACAGGAAATTTTGCATATGAAAAGTTTCGTATCGCTTTACAAACTACCGGGTTCTCCGATATAATTGCATTGAGAAATCGAGGGATAAGAGGAATGGATAGTTTAAGGAAACAATATGAGTGAATTTACCTGTAATAGGATATCAAACAAGAAGGAGAGACTAGGTTGTTGCGAACAAAAAAGGCATTATTTCAGGGCGCTCTGCTGATTGCCGGTATAGTCATGCTGTGCGTCGGCGTGATGCGGGGAGAGGCGGATACCGTGTTAAGTAAGGCGATCAGGCTGTGTTTGGAGTGTGTAGGAATTGGATAACAGAAAACATATCATATCAAAGATACTGAGCCGGTTTCGCGGCTGGATCCAGGCAGCGGCGGCGCTTCTTACGAACCCTCACCTGCCGAATTTTTTCAAAGGCGGGATCTATCAGGGAAAGGCAAAGGCAGTCTGCGTGCCGGGGCTGAACTGCTATTCCTGTCCGGCGGCAGCCGGGGCATGTCCGATCGGTTCTTTTCAGGCGGTGGTCGGCTCATCGAAATTCAGCTTTTCTTATTATATAACCGGATTTCTGATCCTGGTTGGTGTCCTTTTAGGGCGCTTTATATGCGGATTTTTGTGCCCCTTTGGCTGGCTGCAGGATCTTCTTCACAAAATTCCGGGAAAAAAGCTGTCTACGGAAAGGCTTAAGCCCCTGACTTATCTTAAATATGCCGTGCTGTTTTTTACTGTGATCGCACTGCCGGCGCTTGTTGTAAATGATGTGGGAATGGGTGACCCATTCTTTTGCAAGTATCTCTGTCCACAGGGAGTTTTAGAGGGGGCAATTCCTTTGTCAGTCGTTGATCCGGGGATCCGGTCGGCATTGGGACATCTGTTTACCGGAAAGCTTATGATCCTGATCGGAGTCGTTGTTTTGAGTGTGCTGTTTTATCGGCCGTTCTGCAAATGGATCTGTCCCCTCGGTGCGTTTTATGCGTTGATGAACAAGGTATCCCTGCTTGGGATCAAAGTGGATGAACACAGATGCATATCCTGCGGAGCATGCAGAAGAGTCTGTCAGATGGATGTCGATGTCACAAGCTCACCCAATCACACGGAATGTATCCGGTGCGGGAAGTGTATCAATGCCTGTCCCACGGATGCCGTCAGCTTTTGCTACGGTTTTGCGTCCGACTCAAATAGAAATGGAGAAAAGAAATGAAACGATCAAATATGACAGCGATCCTGCTCATTCTTGTGCTGGCATTTGGCCTCACAGCGTGCGGGGGAGCAAAGAATAACAAGGAAAATGCCTCCGGGCAGACGTCAGAGAGCGGAACGTCACTGTCCGCGGAGCCGGGAGATGCCAAAGAAGCAGCAGACCTGTATCAAAAGCTGATGCAGAAGGAGGAGGACATCCAGTCAGCCAATGCAAAGCTCTGGGAAAAGCTGTTCCTGACGATCGATAAGGACCAGGTGGTAAGCGGAGACAATAATAATTACGGCGATTTTCTTCTGAAGGCGATCGAGGCTGCAAAGGATCAATTTACAGCAGATGAGTTGAAAATTCTGAATGACGGAGCCGGACAGATCCGGGAGATCGAGGAAAAGCTGACAGATCTGGAGGAGAAATATCCGGATTGCGTCAAGATGCCGGGGGAAGGTGAGAGTGCTGCGGCAGGAAATGCTGGGAGCGGTCAGGAAAAGTTCCCGGACTTTCAGGGAAAGGATCTCGATGGCAAGGATGTAAACAGCAGTGAACTCTTTTCCGGTAATACCGTAACCGTCGTGAATTTCTGGTTTACGACCTGCAAGCCCTGTGTCGGAGAGCTTGCGGATCTGGATGCGTTGAATCAGGAGCTGGCGCAAAAGGGCGGTGCGGTCGTAGGAATCAATGCATTTACGCTGGACGGCGATGAGGGTGCGATTGCCGAGGCGAAGGAGATCCTGTCAAAAAAGGGAGCATCCTATCAGAATCTCTGGTTTGACTCCGACAGCGATGCCGGCCGTTTTACCGCCGGATTGTACGCATTCCCAACGACCTATGTCGTTGATCAGAACGGGAACATCGTGGGACAACCGATCGTAGGCGCGGCCACATCCCCGGAGCAGACGAAGGCGCTTAATGCCCTGATCGAGCAGGCGCTTGCCACTTGTAAAAGAAATCCCAGCCCCGTATAATAAAAGTCAGGGAATGGAACCATGATTTCCAGGAAAACATTTGAATGGAAAAGGTGAAAAAAGGTGCAGACAGACCAGAAAACAGGCGCACAGGCGACGGACCCGATGACGGGGGAAGAGGCTCTGGATCCCGTCTATCGGCGGCGCTGTCTTCTGGGCAGTTTATCTGGCGTTTCTGCATTTTGTGGATAATGAATATCTGGGATTTTTCGTGGTTGCGATTTTGATCACGATCTACTCGGAGATCTGGGCGAGAGTTCTGAAGACACCGGCGACGACGATTTTGATGCCGACGGTCATCCCACTGATTCCGGGAGGATCCCTGTACTATGCGATGGACGCGGCGCTCCGCCATGATGCTCCGGAGTTCATCCTGAAGGCCCAGAAAGCCATCGGGCTTGCGGTCGCGCTTGCGGCCGGAATCATGATCGTTACGTCATTGAGGCGGCCGATCGAGGCGCTGGTGCACATAGTAGCTAAGAAAAAATATTGACGAACAAATGTTTGCAATATATAATGAATTTATGGGAAAGCAGAATACATAAAAGGCGGCCTGCCCTCCATAAAAGGAGGGGCTTCCCCCTCCGGACGAAAGAAAGGAGGGCGATGCCAATGTATGTTACATATTCGGACTTGATCCAGATAGGTATCTTCATTGTAGCTCTCGTAGGATTGTGTTACACAATTTTCGGGAAAAGAAAATAGCCGCCACTACCCCAATAGTGACGGCTGTTACATTGTAACAAGCTAGTTATAAAGGGTAGGCCGTGTGTATCTGACTTTCCCTTTTTGTATCTATAGTCTATCATATTCGAAAAGTGAATTCAAGTACTATTTCCCTTCAGTTGTCACCGACAACCCCGGCGTTACTGCTTACGCTTTGCGTAAACAGTAACGGGATTTTGCCGATGCTTCGCATCCTAAATCGGCAAAATCCGCATCCAGGACATTATATTATGGTATTTTCGGTGCCGAAAATACCTACTTGGAATAGCTGTTGCATATTTTCATGAATATGGCGACATTTTAATGCCGCCGGTCCGGACGAGAGAGCAGATGTGATTACTTTTTATGGGCAGGAATTTTCTGAACTGAAAACCCCGTACAATATAGTAGTGGCCGCAGATGTACTGGAATTCGTACAGGGATTGACAGAATGGATTTCCTATATTATGATGCTGAAATATGGTGGGACAAGTATTGGAAATGAGAGCGTGACTGAACCCAGCCGCGCGCGAGCTGATGAAAAGAGGAGAGCAGAATGGCTGAAACCGGTGAGGAGACATATTATATTGTAGGAGAATCAAGAACGAATGTGGATAACGCGATCACAAAGGTGTATGGAAGCTTTTTTATCGCGTTTGAGGTGATCCCATCAACAGGAGAGATCATACAGACAGACTGTTCGAGAACGCTGGAGCTGACAAATGATTTTATACGAAAGCTTTTTCTGCATAAGCACCTGGAAACGGATGCGAAGGTGATCGAGGAGGCGATCCGGCGCCGATATCATGGTTCTTCCTGGAAAGCGCTGATCGTTGCCTATCGGGACGCGTTAAAGCATTATCAGCGCGCGATGGCCGCCGAAGCAGAGGAAAAGGGGAAAAAAGGTGACAACTGAAAAGAATGAAGAGATGACAAGCGAAGAAGTCCTGACCTGCGCGATCAATATCGGGGAGCAGCTCCTCGTGAGCGGGGCGGAGATCAGCCGTGTGGAGGATACGATCCGGAGGATCTGCAATGCCTACGGGATCCGGCAGAGCCATATTTTCTCGATCGCGTCGTGTATCATCGTGACGCTGGAGACGAAGGAGCGGAAGTGGATCACGCAGACGCGAAGAATTTTAAGTTACGGGACGGATATGTGGAAGCTGGACCGGCTGAATGACCTTTCGAGGCGGATCTGCGCGACGCAGCCGTCCTTTGAGGTGATCGACCGGGAGTACGAAAAAATATTGAAGGGGCCGACCTATTCCCCGGCGGTGCAGTGCGGGATCTATGCAATGACAGCCGGGGCGTTTGCCATTTTCTTTGGAGGAAATCTGTGGGATGGATTTGCGTCCCTGTTTGTCGGGGCGCTGATCCGCGTGACCTTATATGCGCTCTCCGCGATCAAGCTGAAGGCGATCTTCTCCAATATCCTCTGCTCTCTGATCTCCGGTATGGCATGTATTCTTGTCTGCTATCTCGGGATCGGACAGCATGTCGAGATGATCATGATCGGGAATATCATGCTCCTGATTCCGGGAGTCCTGATGACGAACTCATTCCGGGATTTCATCAGCGGGGACATGATCAGCGGACTTCTGCATTTTTCGGAGGCGATGATCACAGCCATCTGTGTGGCAGCCGGGTTTATTCTTTCTAAAATACTTCTTGGAGGGATGTTATGAGTCAGGATGTTCTTTCAATCATCGCATCGTTTTTCGGGTCGTTCGGATTTGCGATCATTTACAACATCCGCGGGCGCAGAGTCTTGATCCCGGCGATCGGCGGGGCAGTTTTCTGGGCAGTGTATCTTGTATTTTTACATTTTGTGAATAATGAATATCTGGGATTTTTCGTTGTGGCGATCCTGATCACGATCTACTCGGAGATCTGGGCGAGGATCTTAAAGACACCGGCAACGACGGTCCTGATGCCGACGGTCATCCCGCTGATCCCGGGAGGTTCCCTGTACTATGCGATGGACGCGGCTCTCCGGCGCGACATGCCGCAGTTTATCGTAAAGGGGCAGGCGGCGATCGGACTTGCGATCGCGCTTGCGGCGGGGATCATGGTCGTGACGTCGTTGAGGAGGCCGATCGAGGCGCTGGTGCACATAGTAGCTAAGAAAAAATATTGACGAACAAATGTTCGTAATATATAATAGTGATGTGGGAAAGCAGAATACATGAAAGGCGGCCTGCCCTCCGGTTTCGGAGGGACTAACCCTCCAGACGAAAGAAAGGAGGTTGCTGAGTGCCGGTGGCACTCGTCCAGCAACGACCGGAGTGGAACGTAGAAATGCCAATGTACGTTACATATTCGGATTTAATCCAGATAGGTATCTTCATTGTCGCTCTCGTTGGATTGTGTTACACAATCTTCGGGAAAAGAAAATAGCCGCCACTACTGCAATAGTGACGGCTGTTACAATGTAACAAACTAAACTATGAAGGGTAGGCCACATGTATCTGACTTTCCCCTTTGTATTTATAGTGTAGCATATTTGAAAATTGAATTCAAGTCTTTATTTATTTTCCGTCGTCACCGACATTCCAGGTATAATCTTCCCTTCAGCCGCCTTCTTAAACATCTCCTCCATCGTATGCCATCCCAGCACCGCGCACTTGACCCGCGCCGGCATATGGGATACATCCTGTAAGATGGAAGCTTCCTCCAGAGGTTCCAGCTCATCGCCTTTTGCAGTTCCTTTGATCATCTCAAGAAACAGGTTTGCGAGGCGCAGAGCCTCATCCTTTTTCTTTCCAATGATCAAATCTAACATCATATCCGCGGAGGCCTGGGAGATCGCGCAGCCGTCTCCGACGAAAGCTCCGTCGACGATCTCATCGTTCTCGACCTTTAATTTCAGCCAGATATCATCACCGCAGCTCGGGTTTACGCCCTCTAAGACGAGGTTTGCGTCCGGCAGCTCATGCTTGTGAGTCGGATGAAGATTGTGTTCAATTAAAATTTCATTATAAAATGTATTACTCATATCCCATTTTTCTCCTTAATCCGCCAAGACTCTCAAGGAATGCACGGATCTCATCCTCTGTATTGTAGAACGCGAGGCTCACACGCGTCGTGGAGGCGGTTCCAAGGTACTGTAACAGCGGCTGTGCGCAGTGATGACCGGCGCGGACACAGATATTGTCAGCGTTTAAGATCTCTGCCACATCATGGGGGTGGACGCCGTCGACAGCGAAGGACAGGATTCCGTGATGGTTGTCCGGATCGCTGCTCCCGAGAACACGGATTCCGGGAATATTCATCATGCCCTCGTAGGCGATTCTCGTGAGCCTGTTCTCCTGTGCCTCGATCGCGTCGAAACCGATATTCTTCATGTAGCGGACTGCCTCAGCCAGCGCGTAAGCGCCTCCGGCATTGACGGTTCCCGCCTCGAACTTATGCGGAACCTCTGCCCAGACAGCTCCCTCTCTTGTGACAGATTCGATCATCTCGCCGCCGGTGAGGAAGGGCGGAAGCTTCTCAAGAAGCTCTTTCTTTCCGTAAAGAGCGCCGATCCCCATTGGAGCCAGCATCTTGTGACCGGAGAAAGAAAGGAAATCCACGCCCAGATCCTGTACGTCAACAGCGATATGCGGAACGCTCTGGGCACCATCGCCGACCAGGATCACGCCGTGGCGATGGCAGATCTCAGCGAATGTCTTTAAATCATTCCTGCATCCAAGCACATTGGAGATCTGCGTGATCGCGGCGATCTTTGTGCGGTCCGTGATCATGCTCTCCAGTCGCTCAGCCGGGATCGTTCCATCCATGTCGCACTCAAGATATTTCACCGTCGCACCGTAACGCTTTGCAGCCTGCTGCCACGGGAGAATATTGCTGTGGTGTTCCATGATACTGACAATGATCTCGTCGCCCGGTTTTAACAGGTACTCGGAGAGAGTGTAGGCCGCAAGATTCAGGCTCTCTGTGGCGTTTCTCGTAAACACGATCTCCTCAGGACATGATGCGTGAAGGAGGTCAGCGACTGTCTTTCTTGCGTCCTCATAACATTCCGTCGCCTCTTCGCTTAACTCGTAGAGACCGCGGAACGGGTTTGCGTTATATTTCTCATAAAACCGCTTTTCCGCGTCCAGGACGCATGCGGGCTTCTGGGAAGTCGCCGCATTGTCCAGGTAGATGATGTCACGGTTTTTTAACAGCGGGAAATCTTCCCGGATCTTATTCACATCCATTGGAACCCTCGCTTTCTAAGTAGGAGGCAACGTCTGCCTTCGTCTTCTCATCAGGTACGAAACGGAGAACCGCGTCGATCCTTGCTTTCGCCATCATTTTGTAGATCTCGGCGAGAGCCATGCCGCGGCTTTCCAGATAGAATACAAGGTCCTCATCCAGCTTTCCGATGGTGGCACCATGGTTTCCTTCCACATCCTCCTCGGCGCAGAGGATCAGCGGGATCGTCTGGTTGACCACGTCATCGTCGAGAAGAAGAACGTCCTCTTTCTCGTTTCCGACAGCCCCCGCAGCACCCTTCTTAAAGTCGATGGTCCCGCGGAACAGCTTTCTCGCGTTTTCATGGAGCACGCCGTCGGTCCTGATCTCACTGACGGATTTCCTTCCCTCGTGGAGTGCCACGTAGTTCATATCGAGCACGCAGTCATCGGCAACTGTGTAGGCGATGTCTGCTGTAAAATTACTCTTTTTGCCGATAAGTTCAGCCTTACAGCCGTTGTAGACCCGGTCACCGCCAAGGAATAAGTGGATGACGGAGAGTTTCGCACCGTCAGCAACCTTTGCCCCGATATCGTTCAAAACGGTCTTCGCGTTTTTGTTGCGGATGATCTGGACGAGAGTCACCTTCGCGTCTTTTTCCAGAATTAATTTTGTCTGCACGGCGGAAAGCCCGGTGTGTTCAGACTGGGAGACGGCAGCAGGATTTTCTCCGACCGGGCTGGGACTTCCGGTCCGTTCAGGATCGACGCTTCGTTCAGCCGCCATATCCATGATAACGGTCATATTGCTTCCTTCTTTTGCCAGAATTCCAAAGGTGTTCAGGCTGTGCTCAAAAGCACCGTAGGCAAATCTGATCCGCGCCGGTTCCCCGGAGACATCGCTGTCAGCAGAGAGCAGTACTGCACCCGCGGAACTTTCCTTTACCAGCATATCCATATCGGATCCCATGCCGCCAGCGACATCCTTAAAACGGTCCGGAAGCCCGGCCGGGCAGACAGTTTTTTTGATCCCTTCCGGGATCTCAAGGTTTCCTTCATGCGCTCCGGAGACAGAAATCCCGGAGACCGCAGTCTCATTCATTTTCAGCCAGTTCCATGTCTTAGAAGGGAGCTGGTTGATCTTCATGTTCTCCATCATCCAATACTTCCTTTCATTTCCAGATGGATCAGATTGTTCATCTCCACCGCGTATTCAAGCGGAAGCTCCTTCGAGACATTGTCGGCGAAGCCGCTGACGATCAGGGCTCTCGCGTCCTCCTCGGAGATACCGCGGGACATCAGATAGAAGACGGCGTCATCACTGATGCGTCCGATCTTTGCCTCATGTCCGACATCGGCGTCCTTTGTGCGGATATCCATTGCCGGGATCGTGTCGGAACGGGAGATATCGTCGAGCATCAGGGACTGGCAGGAGACAGCGGATTTGCTGCCCTTTGCCTTTGCGGATACGACAACGGAGCTTCGGAAGGTGCTGATCCCGCCGTCCTTGGAGATCGATCTCGTATTTACATAGGAAGAAGTCTTCGGAGCGTTGTGGACCACCTTACATCCGGTATCAAGGTTCTGTCCCTTACCGGCGAATGTGATCCCGGTAAATTCGGATCTTGCGCCCTCACCGTTTAACACGCTCATTGGGTAGAGGTAAGAAACATGGGAACCGAAGGAACCGGATACCCACTCGATGACTCCGCCTTCCTCGACCTTCGCACGCTTTGTGTTTAAATTGTACATATTTTTCGACCAGTTCTCGATCGTGGAGTAGCGGAGCTTTGCGTTCTTTCCGACGTAAAGCTCAACGCATCCGGCGTGAAGATTGGCCACATTGTACTTCGGAGCGGAACATCCCTCGATGAAATGTAAGGATGCGCCCTCATCGACGATGATCAGAGTGTGCTCAAACTGTCCGGCACCCGCCGCGTTTAAACGGAAGTAGGACTGCAGCGGGATCTCGACGGAAACTCCCTTCGGAACATAGACGAAGGAACCGCCGGACCAGACAGCGCCGTGCAGAGCGGCAAATTTGTGGTCATGAGGCGTCACGAGCTTCATGAAGTGTTCTTTTACCATATCGGCGTATTCGCCGGTCAGGGCGCTCTCCATATCTGTGTAGATAACGCCCTGCTCCGCAACCTCCTTGCGGACATTGTGGTAGACGAGCTCGGAGTCGTACTGGGCACCCACACCTGCGAGGGAGGTGCGCTCCGCCTGCGGGATCCCAAGCTTTTCGAAGGTGTCCTTGATCTCCTCCGGAACCTCGGACCAGTTCCCCTTCATCTTTGTATTTGCGCGGACATAGGTGGCGATGTTGTCCATGTTCAACCCTTCGATGGACGGGCCCCAGTCCGGAACCTTCATTTCATGATATATTTTTAAGGAGTTCAACCGGAAATCATGCATCCACTCCGGATCATGCTTCTCTTCGGAGATCTTTTCCACAATGTCCTCGGTGAGACCGTTTTTAATACGGTAAGCGTCCTTCTCGTCATTGCGGAAGTCGTACATGTTGCGGTCGACGTCCTCAACATACGTCTTTTCCTTCATTAATCGTTCTCTCCCTTCTCATTTGCGGAAGCGATAAACTGCTCGAAGCCGTTCTCATTGATCTCATCGACGAGAGAACCATCACCCTCGGCAACCAGGCGGCCGTCTACGAGAACATGGGTCTTGTCCACATGGAGAGACTCCAGGATCCTTGTGCTGTGGGTGATGATGAGGAGCGCTCCGTCCTTGCTCTTCTGGTACTCCTCGATTCCCTTGGAAACGGTGCGGACCGCATCGACATCAAGACCGGAGTCTGTCTCATCGAGGATCGCTAAGGATGGATTTAAGAGGAGAAGCTGCAGGATCTCCGCTTTCTTTTTCTCACCGCCGGAGAAGCCGACGTTCAGATCACGGAAGCCGTAGGACGGATCCATGTCGAGAACCTCCATGGCTTTCTGGAGTTCTTTATTGAAATCCCAGATGCGGACATTCTTTCCGGTTCTTGCGGAGAGGGCGCTGCGGATGAAGTTGGAGAGGGAGATTCCCGGAACTTCCAGCGGGTTCTGGAAGGAGAGGAACATACCGAGGCGGGCGCGCTTGTCAGCTGCCTCTTTTGTGATATTCTCACCGCCAAAGAAGATCTCACCGTCCGTGACGTGGTAATTCGGGTTTCCCATTAAGGTACATCCGAGGGTGGATTTTCCGGCACCGTTCGGTCCCATGAGTACGTGGGTCTCGCCTTTGTTGATCGTTAAGTTGATCCCGTGAAGAATGGATTTGTCTTCCACATCCACGGAGAGATTTTTTACATTTAATAATGGTTCTGACATATCGGATTCCTCCATGTATTTTATATAAGGTAAAAATGTAGGTTTCAGCAATTTCCGGACAGATATGAACCGGCACCGGAGCTGATCTCCGGGATACGTTCCGTCTGCCGGGACTAAACCTAGTCGCTTACTAGGTGATGCAATGATATTATACCTGTATTGAGAAAAATATGCAAGAAGCAATTCCTACAAACATGCTATGAATTGGTATTTATTCCTGTACAATCCGATATTTCCGGGAAAATCTGCAGGATTCATGAAACTGCAACAATCGGAAAACAATTCTGAAACATGGGCATGGTAGGCTGAGCAAAACAGCGGAAATCACAGACGGGATCGGACCGGAGGCAGGAGGTTCTATGCAGAAATTTTGCAAACCTTACGAAAATATAAAATCATTATAAACTGGAAAAACAGATATTGACAGAATGACAGGGTGTCATTATAATGGTGACGGGTTGTCACTTTTTGAACCGGTTTTTATAGAAGAGGGGAGATGGAATTATGCCGACCGAACGGTTTATGCGGCTTCCGAAGGAAAAGATCGAAGCAATTCGGGCTGCGGCGGCAAAGGAATTTATGAGGGTAGCTCCGGAGGAAGTGTCGATCAACCGGATCGTTCACGACGCGGATATATCGAGAGGAAGCTTTTACACATATTTTGAAGATAAACAGGATCTGTTAAAATGGCTGATCTGCAACCAGGCGGAACAGCATTTCACATCGTACATCACGATGCTGGACGAAAACGGCGGAGACCTATGGGAGGTCCTGGAGCAGATCTTTGATCTCGGGATGGACCGGCTTGAGGATTCAGGGTTGTCTGCGATCTTTCACAACCTGGTCAACAGCGCAAGACTGGTAGAACTATTCAAAGGCGGACCGGATTCGAACCCGGAGGCGATGGAGGCAAACCGGAAATTTTTAAAACTGTTGTATGAACATGTCAACAAAGAGAAATGTGATCTGGATCATCAGGAGTTTTTCGAGCTGATCGAGATGCACATGATCGTATTCATCATGTCACTCAAACGTTTTTTCCGGGACGGTGAGTCGAGAACGGAAGCTTCCGAATATTACAAACGTCATATCCATATGCTCCATTATGGCATATGTGGATATAAAACAGAGGGCAGCAGGAAGAAAACAGACGAGGGACGTTCATAAAAACAGAACAACCGGAGTCGTACCACAGCAGCATGTTACAGAAAATGAGGAGGAACCATGAAGAAAGCAGGTAAGATCGTAATCGGGCTTGTATGCGTCGGCGCATTTGGAGCCCTGATGTTCACAAGATTTACGAAAAAAGAAGAGCCGATTGAGGCCGTTCCGAACCCGACCGTCGTCGTCCAGACACCGGAGACAGGAAATATTGAACTTTCCACAGGACTGACAGGTACCGTGGAACCGGCCGATCAGGTGTACATCATCCCGAAGGGAAGCGGAGAAGTACTGGAGGTCTATGTAAATCAGGGCGATACCGTACAGAAGGGGCAGAAGCTGTTCCGCATCGACAACAAGCAGTTAGACGCGGCAAGAATCACGTTAAATACGACCCAGGTATCCTTAAATGATGCCCAGACATCTGTAAACAGGATGAAGGCGCTCTACGAGAGCGGGGATATTTCCGCCCAGGCCTACGAGCAGGCGGTAAGCGGTCTGTCCATGGCGAAGCTCCAGTATGATTCCGCAAAATTAAACTATGATACTCAGAGCGAGAACACGGTCGTTACCGCGCCGATCGCCGGTGTCTTAGAGCAGTTCGGCGTGCAGGTGCATGATATGTCTGCGGGCGGTTCTGTCGCAGGCGTTGTATCCGGTGCAGGCGGAAAAACACTGACCTTCAACGTGTCGGAGCGTGTCATGAAGGGATTAAATATCGGTGATCCTGTGACGGTGGAGAAGAACGGAACGGATTACAGCGGCGCGATCTCCGAGATCGGCAGCATGGTGGACGCGTCCACAGGACTTTTCAAGGTGAAAGCGACCTTAGGTGACGCGGACGGACTTGCCAGCGGAACGATGGTAAAGGTTTATGTGACAGCGGAGAAGGCGGACAACGTCATGGTCGTTCCGGCAGACTGTGTCAACTACAGCAACGGAGACGCCTACGTCTATACATATGATGCTGCGACAGCAACAGCGAAAAAGACTCCGGTGGAAGACGGACTCATCGATTCCGACAAGATCCAGATCGTTTCCGGACTTTCCTATGATGACGAGGTCATCACAAGCTGGTCCAAGGAGCTTTATGACGGCGCCGCTGTGAATATTCAGGGCAGTGATGACAGTGCGGAAACGACAGCCGGCAGCAGTGAGACAACAGCAGAAGAGACTACAGAAGCCGCAGAAACGGCAGCAAAATAAGGAGGCACAAGGAACATGGGACTTACCAAAAAGGTCTTAAAACGGCCGGTCACAACCGTTCTTGTTGTGCTCTGCCTGATCGTATTCGGTCTCAGCTCGATCTTTTCATCCCAGCTTGAGCTGATCCCGGAAATGGAGATGCCGATGCTTATCATCAGCGCAGTCTACCCGGGAGCGAGCCCGGATGACGTGGATCAGCTTGTGATCAGTAAGATAGAGGATGAGATCGGAACGCTTTCCGGTGTCGATTCTGTCACCAGCATGTCTTCGGAAAACTTCGGAATGGTTCTGGTCCAGTATGACTATGACCAGAATATCGATAAAGCCTACGATGACTTAAAGAAAAAGCTGGACGGGATCAAGTCGGATCTCCCGGATGATGTCGATACCCCGACGATCATCGAGATGGATATCAACAGTACACCGTCCATCACCCTCGCAGTCAACAATGACAGCGTGGATAACCTCTATAACTACGTAAATGGCGATATCGTTCCGGAGATCGAAAAGCTGACCTCCGTAGCCAGTGTCGATGTATCCGGTGGCCAGGAGGCTTACATCAAGGCGGAGCTGATCCCGGAAAAATTAAGCCAGTATCATGTGAACATGAATACGATTGTTGCGGCTTTAAAGTCTGCGGACTTTTCCATGCCGATCGGAAGTACCTCCGTTGGAAACAAGGAGCTTTCCGTGACATCCGGAACATCCTTTGACACGATGGAGCTTTTAAAGAAGATCCCGATCACACTGGGTAACGGAAATATCATCTATATGGAAGATGTTGCCAATATCTACAATACCGTTGAGGCAAAGGACAGTATCGGACGTTACGACGGCAAGGACACGATGACGATCGGTGTCAAGAAAAATCAGGACAGCGATCACATTACCGTTTCCAGGGCAGTCCAGGAGACAATGGAAACGTTAAAAGCACAGGATCCGTCTCTGGAGTACGTCGTTGTCAACGATTACAGTGATCAGATCAGCAATTCCTTAAACAGCGTATTCCAGACCATGATCATGGCAGTCATTATCGCGATGTTCATCATCTGGCTGTTCTTCGGGGATATCAAGGCATCCCTGATCGTTGGAACCTCCATCCCGGTATCAATTTTAGCGGCGCTCATCCTCATGAAGGTCATGGGCTT
Organism: Pilosibacter fragilis; assembly: GCF_032490495.1. Lineage (NCBI taxonomy): Bacteria > Bacillati > Bacillota > Clostridia > Eubacteriales > Clostridiaceae > Pilosibacter > Pilosibacter fragilis. The sequence continues at coordinate 24,822 of NZ_JAVYJB010000004.1, forward strand.
TACGCTAAACGTTATCACCCTGTCGAGCCTGGTTCTCGGCGTCGGAATGATGGTCGATAACTCGATCGTAGTTCTGGAAAGCTGCTTCCGCTTTACGGATAAGGGCGGCGGCTTTGTTGAAACGAGAAAAGCCGCGATCGATGGTACGGCAGCCGTTCTGGAATCCATTATCGGCGGTACCGTTACGACCTGTGTCGTATTTATCCCGTTAGCCCTGATCTCCGGAATGAGCGGACAGATGTTCAAGCCGTTGGGCTTCACGATCGTATTCTGTATGATCGCGTCCCTGATCTCCGCGATGACGCTTGTACCGCTCTGCTACGTGTACTACCGTCCGAAGGAGAAGGAAAATACCCCGGCATCCGGCATCATGAGAGCTCTGCAGAATGGATACCGTTCCCTGATGGAGAAGCTTTTAAAGAAAAAAGCGATGGTCATGGGAACCGCCGTTGTGCTTGTGATCTTCTCCCTGTTCCTTGCGACAAAGTTAAAGACAGAGCTTATGCCGGCAGATGATCAGGGAACGATCGCGGTGACGATCGAGACCCAGCCGGGTCTTAAGATCGAGGAGGTCGATAAGATCCTCCAGAGAGCAGAAGACTATGTGACTCAGGATCCGGATCTTGATTCCTACATGCTCTCCTACGGAAGTTCCGGACTTTCCATGAATATGGGCGGAAGCGGAGCGACCCTGACGGCATATTTAAAGGATGACAGAAGCAGAAAGACGGATCAGGTCATCAAGGAGTGGAAACGTGATATGCAGAAGTGGTCCGACTGCTCCGTGAGCCTCGAGAGCCAGAACTCCATGAGCACCATGTCCATGGGAGCAGCGGAGGATCTCGAGTACATTCTTGTCAGCACACAGTACGATGACTTAAAGAAGGTATCGGATGAGATCGTTTCCGAGCTCCAGAAACGCCCGGAGGCGACAAACATCCACTCTTCCCTTGAAAACAGCGCTCCCCTTGTAAAGATCAATGTGGATCCGGTCAAGGCGGCAGCGGAGGGACTTTCCCCGACCGCCGTTGCTTCCCAGGTATACATGATGGTCAGCGGAACGACGGCAACGACCCTGAATGTTGACGGAAATGATATCGATGTAAAGGTTGAGTACGCGGATGATGAGTACGATACGATCGATAAGCTCCAGGGAATCGTCCTTCCGACAGCGACCGGCGGATCCGTAGCCCTTATGGATATCGCGGATATCGGCTTCAAGGACAGCCCGCAGAGTATCACAAAGAGTGATAAGCAGTATCAGGTGACGATCACCGGTACGCTGACAGAGGGAGCGGACAGCACCACGAAGGATAAGATCCAGAAGGAGGTCATTGATAAGTACTTATCCGGCACGATCTCCATGCAGGAAAACACATCCACAAAGATGATGAACGAAGAGTTTGCGTCCCTGGGACAGGCGATCGCCACAGCCGTATTCCTCGTATTCGTTGTAATGGCTGCACAGTTCGAGTCACCGAAGTTCTCCATCATGGTGATGACAACGATCCCGTTCGCCCTGATCGGTTCCTTCCTGTTCTTATGGTTAGTGGACTGCCCGATCAGCATGACCTCCCTGTTAGGCTTCTTAATGTTAGTCGGAACGGTAGTAAACAACGGTATTTTGTACGTCGATACGGCGAACCAGTACCGGGCAACGATGGACTTTAAGGAGGCGGTCATTGAAGCCGGCGCGACCCGTATGCGCCCGATGTTCATGACAACACTCACGACGATCGTGGCAATGATCCCGATGGCGGCGGCTTACGGAAATGCCGGTAAGACGATGCAGGGACTCGCCCTTGTGGATGTCGGCGGACTGATCGTCTCTACAGCGATGGCACTTCTTGTTCTTCCGGTCTTCTATGTGATCATGAGCGGAAAGAATACGGATAAGGAAGAAATCGTTGACGTAGATTAAGCTTTGAACATTGAAAGCGGATCCCTGCAGAGTCTGCAAGAGACGGCCGCTGCCCGGTCGGGAGGCGGTCAGCCGGAATGCGGAATGCTCTGCGGGGCTTCCTGCTTTTGGAAGCGGAAGCCGGGGTGAATAAAATTGCCACCGGATTGCCGTATTTGGAAAGAAAATGTAAGAGAAATGTTATTGCGTTTCTGCGATGAAATCGTTATGCTCATAGATGGAGGGAAACCTATGAGACAGAATCAATGGAAAAAGGCAGGTCTGACCGTGCTCTCAGCCGTTTTTATGGGAAGTCTTTCCCTGGCGGCAGCGGGTACCGGAATTCCTGCGTTAGCTGCGACGAAGGATGTCGCGGTCACAGAATATGACGAAGCAGCGCTTGAAAAGTTTAAGGACAATACCCTGGAATACTGGGAGCTCCCGGGACTGATCGAGAGGTATAATACGGATTATCAGAACCAGCTGCAGAAGTATTATTACAATCCGGGCGGATCCACGGGCCTTACAAAGGACCAGATGTTAGCGCTGGCGGCGGATCTCCGCGCGGAGGCGGATGAGCTGGAGAATGACGCGGATGATCTGAAAAATGACAGCTCAACCCGCAGCGAATATAAAGAATATAGGACAAACATGCATGCCCTGCGCGCTTATGCGCAGCAGCTGGAAGATACCGCAAATGGAAAAAAGAACGGCGGCTCAGCACTCCGCGGACTTCGTATCGCGAGAAATGAGAAGACAAAAACCGCAAGGGAAGCGATGCGCACTTATGAGACATTAAAGGATCAGTATGATATTGCTGTCTTAAATCAGGAGATCGCAAAGCAGAATTATGAGGCGGCACTGAAGAAAAAAGATCTCGGAATGATGTCAACGGAAGATGTTCTGACCGTAGAAGATGCCTTAAATTCCGCAAACGGAAGTGCGCTTCAGGCGGCATCCAGTCTAAACAGCCAGAAGCAGACGCTGATCACGATGTTAGGCTGGGAGTACAACGCGGACCCTGAGATTACAAAGGTTCCGGAACCGGATCTTACGGTGATCGATTCCTTCGATCCGAAGAAGGACGAGGCGAAGGCCATCGAGATGAACTATACGCTGTATGATACAAGAATGGCAAAGGCCAGTTCCTCCGGCGGAGCAGTAAAGAAAGCCAGAAATATCAAGGACCAGGAAGATTCTATCCGTTCTTCCCTGGATCTTATGTACCAGGACGTAAAGCAGAAACAGAAAGCCTACGAGGCATCTGAGACGCTTTACGGAGCCGCAAAGGCCGACAAGGCAGCTGCTGACAGGAAAAATGCCCTCGGAATGATGAGCCGCCAGGAATACCTCCAGGCGGAGTCCGCATGGCTTTCCAGTGAGGCATCCCACACAGCGGCAAAGCTCGACCTTACAGGAGCAATCGAAAACTATCAGTGGGCGCTTGAGGGACTTCTCGATATCGGTTCCTCATCGCAGAGCTAAAGGAGAATCAGAATGAAAAGAAATTTGACAGGACGTGTGATTCCGGCAGCACTTGCGCTTGCGCTTGCGGCAGCGCCTGTGAACGCTTTCGCAGCGACGAAGGCGGTTCAGGCGACCGGTGTTGCGGATGAGAACGGATTTATATCCCAGCCGGGAAATGAGTACGATGACGCGACGATGAAGAAGCTCGCGGATAACATGCTGGAATATGACGAGATCGGGAAGCTTGTTGAGGTCTACAGCCCGACGTTTAAGACAGTGAAAGAGACATATTCCGATAAGAAGGACGCAGCAAAGGATGTCGTGAAGCTGAAATCAAAATTACTGGATAGTTCGGGAGAGCTTGCGGATACGGCAAGTACACTGAAAGGCTCTCTTGACGCAGCCAAAGAGATGATCGGTAAAGTTCCGGCAATGACTCCGACAAACTACGCACAGCTCTATTACAGTTCAGAACTCATGGACTACCAGGCAGACGCAATTGCGCTGCAGGGCGACAGCCTGGAACAGGTATCCCCGGAGCAGATGCATATCAAGCTTGTGGACAGCACCCGCGCGGCGCTGACCGCCGGCGCCCAGAGCGCCATGATCGGCTACAAGCAGTTAAAGCTCAACGAGGAGAGCTTAGAGAGCGGACTCACACTCTTAGAGGCAGTCTACCAGTCCACCCAGAACCAGGCAGCCAACGGTCTTGCGACCCAGAGCCAGGTCCTTTCCGCGAGACAGCAGCTGGAGTCCACCCAGGCAACGAAACTGACACTGACATCCAGTGAGCAGAAGCTCCGTCAGACCCTCTGCACGATGCTCGGATGGAAGTATGACGCAAAGCCGGAGATCAAGGATGTCCCGGCAGCTGATCTTACAAGGATCGACGGAATGAACCCGGAGAAGGACAAACAGGCGGCGCAGGACAACAACTTTACGATCCGATACAACGTGCTGGACCTCGACAACAAGGACGCAGGCTCCGTCGAGTACCAGAACTTACAGCGCACGATCAAGCAGGAGAAGGAAGAAGTCGCGTCCTCCCTCGTAAACCTTTACAACGACGTTCTCCAGAAGAGAAACGAGCTCCAGACAGCAAAGGCAGCTTACGAGCTGGAAAAGACGAAGATGGAGACTGCCGAGAGAAAATGGCAGTTAGGAACCATCGGACGCCTTGAGTATATGCAGCAGCAGAACTCCTTAAAGACAAAGGAGATCGCGGTGAAGACCGGAGACCTCTCATTGTTCCAGGCGATGGAGACCTATGACTGGGCGGTTAAGGGAAACTTAAGTCTTAGTCAGTAAGCTGCGGATGCGCTGAAAATAGTTCAGCGATCCGAAAACGGACTTTCACAGTGGGCAGGGAAGATGTTTCCTGCTCACTTTTTTTACCCGAAGTTTTGGCAGTATTATCAGGGGTGGCTGCAGAGGCGATAGCTGTATGGGAAGTGTGTTCGCCAGTGGCCGCTGGGCTGGTGCTTTTCAGGAAACAGGCCGGTCTTGCCTTTAGCAGCGACTGAAAATCGTCCTCCGGGATCAGATTTTTCAACATTTCCTTCGATTCCTCCGGCATCGACGCATGAACGCTGTCCGTGTAGCATAAGGATGGGTACAGAACGCACCAGAAGTTGTGCCCGGCACCGTTCCCGATGGTCACCCGGACGGCTTCATACATCCCGGCGGGAAATGTCATGTCCCCGTAGGTGCGCACCGGAAACCTGCAGGTCTCGATCCCCACATGTACAGCGTAATCATACCCGAAGCTGTGGATAAAGTCTTCTGCTGCGGCTTCCAGTGTGGAAGATTCAGACAGGATATATGCTTTCAGCTCCTCTTTTCCGGAAATCTGATCTGCGGCGGCACCGTCCCGGATCTTTTCCAGCAGAAGATCCTTTACGCAGAGCTTTAACGCCTGGTCTTTGGCGGAATCACTGTTCGCGAGAACATGGAACCGCAGGATCTTTGGGGCAATATCCGCCGCCAGAGCCTCGTCCCGCGCCCGGATGCCGGACATGGAAAGAAGAAAACAGATCAAAAAACACAGGAAAGAGAGACTGAGCTTACAGGTTCGTTTCATAGATACACCTTCTTTGCTTTTTACTTTTTATGTCAGAGGCAAATGTTATTTCCTGTTTGTAATTATTACCAGTTGTGCTATAATCTAAACGATAACATGTCAAAACAGCCCGTCCAGTGCCAGTGCATCGGGGGAAATGATTCGGGTGCACAGTGGTCCTGTAAGGAATCTGCCGGCTTTGCTGACCGGGATCACGCGCCAAATCTCACGGACGTTCGACTTGAATAGAAAATCAGAGAGGAATCAAAAAAAACATCATGGAAAAGAAAAATATCGTTGTCCTGTTTGGCGGACAGTCATCTGAGCATGTAGTATCCTGTATGTCTGTACAGAATGTGGCAGCAAATATCAATGAGGAGAAATATAATGTGATCCTCGTCGGGATCACGGAGGACGGACACTGGGTAAAGGTGGACTCCTTAAGCCAGGTCAAAGATGATACCTGGAGAGAGTCAAAAACTGGGGCGGTGCTGTCTCCGGACGCAAAGGAGAAATGCCTGATCGTCACAGAGAACGGATCTTTTGAGAAGATTCCGGTGGATGTGGTATTCCCGGTCCTTCACGGTCTCTACGGTGAGGACGGAACCGTACAGGGAATCCTTGAGCTTGCGAAGGTCCCGTACGTCGGCTGCGGCGTTCTCGCTTCCGCGGTATCGATGGATAAGCTTTCCACAAAGCGCATGGTAAGCGGACTCGGCATCTGTCAGGCAGCTTACGTTTCCGTTATGAAAGCGGAATTAAAGGATATGGATGCGGTTATCGCGAAAATCGAAAAAGAGATCCCATATCCGGTATTTGTAAAGCCGTCTAACGCCGGTTCCTCCAGAGGTGTTACAAGAGCAGACAACCGAGAAGAGCTGATTACCGGTTTAAGGGAAGCAGCTGACAATGACCGCCGTATCCTCGTAGAGGAGATGATCGTGGGCCGTGAGATTGAGTGCGGCGTATTCGGTGACGGTGATTCCACGAAAGCCTCCGGCGTGGGTGAGATCCTTGCTGCGGCTGAGTTCTATGATTTCGACGCGAAATACTACAATGCGGAGTCCAAGACCGTCGTTGACCCGGAGCTTCCTGACGGAGCCACAGAGCGTGTCCGTGAGGATGCCGTTAAGATCTTCAACGCGGTGGACGGCTACGGCTTATCCCGCGTGGATTTCTTTGTAAAGGCCGACGGAACGGTCGTATTCAATGAGATCAACACACTTCCGGGCTTCACCGCCATCAGCATGTATCCGATGTTGTGGGAGGCAAGAGGTGTAGACAAGAGACAGCTGATCGACGATCTGATCGATCACGCGTTTCGGAGATATGAGAGATAAAAATGTTCACAGCGGTCCGTGCCTGAAGCTGTGCGGACCGTTCAAAATGATATATCAGGGGAGATTTACATGACAAAGGATATTTTAGTCCGTGTCCGGGGGGTACAGACGATCGGTGAGGAAGAGGACACGGTCGAGATGATCACCCCGGGGACGTATTATGTGAAAAACGGCAAGCAGTATCTGATCTATGATGAGTCGCTTGACGAGACGGGCACACCGACCCACAATACGGTGAAAGTGATGGAGAACCGGATCGAGGTCATGAAACGCGGACTTGTGGAGAGCCACATGATCTTTGAACCCGGAAGACGGACGACAGCAAACTACCGGACGCCGATGGGACTGTTCCTGATGGGGATCACGACTTCCCTGCTTGAAGTTGAGGAGGACGAAGAGTCCATTCTTCTAAGAATCAAATATTCCATGGAGATGAACGGGGAGTATGCATTCGACTGTAATACAGAGATCCTGGCGTCATCAAGAAAAGAAGAGGTATTGGGAATCCCGATGTAACGGAAAACGGATGTGAGGTATTGGAAGGTTACAGGATAAAAAAGAAAGGACGCAGCGGGTCCCGCGGACTGTATTTGGAAAGATCGCGGTCAAAGGGGAAGCTGTGAGAGGACAAACGATGTATGGAGAGTTTTTTAGTCGCGGTTAATGCGGTCATCCCGTTCTTCTGTTATCTGGCGCTCGGATATACGATGAAGATCAGAGGAATTGTGAAAGAGGAATTTTTACAGAAGCTGAACCAGATGGTCTTCCGGGTATTTTATCCGTTTATGACCTTCTACAATATTTATAAAGCCGATGCCGAGTCGCTTCCGAGACCATTGCTTTTGATCTTCACGGGGGCCAGCATCCTGATCGTCGAGGCGATCCTGATCGTGATCATTCCGAAGATCGTAAAGGAAAACCCCAGAAGAGGCGTTATCATCCAGGCGATTTTCCGAAGCAACTTTGTTCTGTTCGGACTGCCGCTCACGATCGCGGTATTCGGAGATTCAGCGGCATCGATCGCGGCTATGATGGTTACGGTCGTTGTGTCGATCTACAATACCACATCGGTATTTATTCTTGAAATGTTCAACGGAGAGGGAAAATCAGATATTAGGAAGACACTGAAGGCGGTGGCAACGAATCCGCTCCTGCAGGGTGCCATCGTGGGTCTGATCTTCTTTTTCCTCGGGATCAAGCTTCCGGGAAGTCTTGTGACCCCGATCGCAGCGTTCTCCAATATGACTTCTCCGCTGGCGATCTATGTGCTCGGTGGAACCTTACAGTTTAAGGCAATCCGGAAAAACCTCAAATATCTGGTTCCAACGCTTACCTGCAAGCTGTTTATCCTTCCGGCGATCATCATCGCGATCGCTTACGCCTTTGGACTTCGTGGACTTGAGCTGTTCCTTCTGATCGCTGTCTACGCGACACCGGTTGCAGCCGCATCCTACCCGATGGCGCAGAATATGGGCGGTGACGGAGAGCTTGCCGGACAGTTTGTCGTGATCAGTACGGCGGTGTCCATGTTTACACTGTTCTTATGGATCTTCTTTATGAAGTCTGTAGGATTGATTTAAAATCAAATAAAAAAGCCCTGTCTTCTGGATGAAACTAAATTCATCAGAAGAGGGGGCTTTTTTATTTTGTCTTTTTCTTGTCGATTCAGTCTTTTTTGAAAATTCCTTTGATACGCTGACCGATCGTTTTCTTCTTCGGAAGCGGGATCAGTCCTCCACGCGGAACGGACTTGATCGCTGTGATGTAAAGACCGCTGATCTCAACCTTGACCTCAGTCTTTAACGGGAGCTGAAGGAAGACCTTTTCATCGGCGATCATGGTCATGATCTTTGTACCGATTTTTGCTTTAACTACCGGAACCTTCATCCACTTTGCATACCATGGAGTCTGCTCATAAACGATCGGCGGGAGTCCGGCTTCCTTTATTTTCAACTTTTTCTTGTCGATCGCCATCAGACTCACAGTCTGCTTAGCGGCATCGATCGCGCTCTGCTGTTCTACCTGGCGCTTTTCCATCTTACGTCCGAGGAAGTAAAGCACAGCGAGGACAACGACAAGGATCAGGAGAATGACAAGAATGACATTTGCTACGATACTCCAGTTCATGTGGATACCTCCAGTGTGTTCACGTTCGCCCTGTATCACAGGGCATTACCTGTAAATTATACCATCGCAGGTATAAAAGCGCAAGCTTAATTTGATTCAGCAGAAAGCCAGCAAAAAGCCATGTCCAAAAAACTCCGAAGCCGGAAGCGGCTGTGAAGAGCAACATAAATAGAGGAGAAAATTTGATATAATTAAAACGGAAAATTTACTTTACACACAAAAGAATAAAAAGGTTGCGCATTATGGAATAAAATAGTATAATTATAGATAACTGGTTGCGTATTGCGCAAAAAATCAGAATAACTCGAATATGCAAGTTCGAGGGCCGCTTTTAGAAAAAATGAAAAAAGCAGTGCGGACAACAGCCGGAAATCATGTACAGGAAAGGTGATATGGAGATGGGAAAACAGACAGCTTGGGAAGAAATTGATAAGAAATCCAGCGAGATCTTTACCGCCAGCGACGAGATCTGGGGCTGCGCGGAGACTGCCTTCACGGAAGACAAGTCGATGAAGATCCTCTGCGATGTTCTGAAAGCAGAAGGTTTTACAGTTGAGACAGGTCTTGCGGATGTAAAGACGGCATTTAAGGGCACGTTTGGTTCCGGAAAACCTGTGATCGGTATCTTAGGCGAGTTCGATGCCCTGTCCGGACTGGATCAGGAAGCGGGAGCTACCGAGAAGATCGTTGTGCATGATGGCGCCAGCGGACACGGCTGCGGACATAACATGCTCGGCACAGCGTCCCTCTCCGCGGCGATCGGAATCAAAAAATATCTGGAAGAAAGCGGAAAACCGGGAACCGTGATCTATTTTGGCTGCCCGGGTGAGGAAGGCGGATCCGGAAAGGCATTTATGGCGAAAGGCGGAGTGTTCGCAAACCTTGATGCCGCGATCACATGGCATCCGGGAGATTTAACGCAGGCCGACACGGGAAGCTCCCTCGCAAACTATCAGGTAGCGTATAAATTCTATGGAAAGAGCGCCCACGCAGGCGGCGCACCGCATCTTGGACGAAGCGCCCTTGACGCGCTGGAACTTATGAACATGGGTGTCCAGTTCTTAAGAGAGCATGTGGTTCCGGAAGCGAGAATCCACTATGCGATCACAAACACCGGCGGATACTCCCCGAACGTTGTACAGCCGTACGCGGAAGTTCTGTATCTGATCCGTGCCCCGAAGAACAGTCAGGTGGAGGAGATCTATCAGCGTGTCAACAAGATCGCTGAGGGTGCTGCCCATATGACAGAGACCCGCGTGGAGATCGATTTCGTAAAGGGCTGCTCGAACCTTATGAGCAACAAGGTGATCGCGAAGGAACTCTGGGACAACCTTGTGGAGCTTGGCGCTCCGGAGTACACGGAAGAGGAGATGAAGTTTGCCAAAGCCATCAGCGAGGGCGTTGGCGACAGCCGTTTTGAGTCCTTAGAGAAGATCGCAAAGAACTGCAAGGACAAAGCAGCTAAGGCGGAAGTCCTTTCCCATAAGGGCGAGAGCATGTACCGCTTTGTCGCTCCGTTCAACCCGGACGGAATCATGTCCTTCGGTTCCACGGACGTCGGTGACGTGAGCTGGAACTGCCCGACTGCCCAGGCCTACGTTGCTACATGGGCGGCTGGAACACCGGGCCACTCCTGGCAGGTTGTTTCCCAGGGCAAGAGCGGACTGGCACACAAGGGACTGATCTACGCGGCAAAGGCAATGGCAGGCGCAGCGATCGATATGTATGAGGATCCGGAGATCATCGCAAAGGCGAAAGCGGAGATGGAGGAAGAGCTGGATGGCGACACCTATCACTGCCCGATTCCGGACGGATGCAAGCCGAGAGCGATTGGAATGAAGATGTAAAAAATTGATGGATGCGATTGAGCGGGAATAGATCTTTCCGGCGAACATGAAGGGAATGACGCGTTGCAATCGTACATAAAAAGCGGGGAGAAGTTCCGTAAAATGGAACTTCTCCCCGTTTTTTATTTCAAGGAAGATCCTGATCAGATCCGTTTCAGCTCATACTGTCTTGTGCCGAGACCGATCTTTTCCGCCTGATCGAGAGTCGCCTGCCATTCGATATTTGGGTTGGAATCCTTGAAGTGATCATGGTGGCAGTGCCATCCCGGCTGGGAGAGATGTTCTCCAAGCTGGCTATTGGCGATTGGAGCTGCCTTCAGACAGGCATCCGCGCAGGCCTGGTCCAGAGCGACCGGATCGAAGCTCGCGAACATTCCGATATCCGGAAGGATCGGGGCATCATTTTCACCGTGGCAGTCACAGTTCGGGCTGATATCCTGCACAAGGGAAATATGGAAGCACGGGCGGTCATAACAGACAGCCTGCGCGTACTCTGCCATCTTGCGGTCTAAAAGCTCGTTGGCATTGTAGTTCGGGTTGTAGATAGCATCAAAGCTGCAGGCACCGATACAGCGGCCGCAACCTTTGCACTTGTCATAATCGATGACGGCTTTCTTATTTACATATGTAATAGCATCGCTTCCGCACTCCTTCGCACAGCGTCTGCAGCCGCGGCAGAGCTTCTCACGGACGGACGGCTTTCCGCTTGCATGCTGCTGCATTTTTCCGGCACGGCTTCCGCAGCCCATACCGATGTTTTTGATGGCACCACCGAAACCGGTGGATTCATGACCTTTGAAATGGGTCAGGCTGATAAAGACGTCGGCGTCCATAACCGCGTGGCCGATGAAGGCCGTCTTGCAGTATTCTCCGTTTACGACCGGAACCTCCACCTCGTCAGTTCCGCGAAGACCGTCACCGATGATGATCTGGCAGCCGGTGGAGATCGGGTTGAAGCCGTTGAGGTTTGCACAGTCTAAGTGATCCAGGGCATTTTTTCTGCTGCCCGGATACAGGGTGTTGCAGTCGGTCAGAAACGGCATGCCGCCCTGTTCCTTACAGAGATCCGCAACGGCTTTCGCGTAGTTCGGACGAAGGAAAGCGAGGTTTCCGAGCTCACCGAAATGCATTTTGATCGCGACGAATTTTCCGTCCATGTCAATGTTTTTGATTCCTGCAGCAACGCAGAGCTTTTTCAGCTTGTCCAACTGGCTGGTTCCAACCGAACACCGGAAATCGGTAAAATAAACCGTTGATTTTTCCATGCTTATAAAGTCCTCCTTTAATAAATGATTCGCAACGCTCCATTACCGTAAAGTCTGCGTTTTACTGCGGCGAGTACGGCCGGCGCGACCAGTGCGGTCAGCGCGCAGCCTGCTGAACCGTTACGATCTTTCTAATAAAAGTATCACCGTAAGTCTTAAATTAGTCAAGGATAAATTTTGCGGAATTTTTTTAGGATAAATTTTGCAGAAATTTTTATATTGTGGTATAGTAAACGGGAATCGGTGTGTGCCGATGCATACCAGAAACAAAAAAGGAAGCTGTGAAGAACAGTTATAAAAGGTGATTGTATGAACATAAGAAAACTGGCAAGACCAGCGGCAGCGCTTTTGGCCGCCGCAGCCCTGATGGCGGGGATCCCTGAACTTCGGATGGAAGCGCAGGCGGCATTTCCGGAATACTTAAAATCCGTGACCTACTTCGGCGATGCCTGGCCGATCAACTACTGGGGAACTGAAGATGATAACATGGGGGCAAATTTTGCCCGCATCAAGGCGGACGGCTTCAACAGCATCATTCTCGTGATCCCGTGGAGAGAGTTTCAGCCTGGGGATATGGGAAATATGTACAATGAGGCTGCTTTCGCCAAGCTCGATCAGGTCATGAAGTGCGCGGATGATCACGGACTTATGGTGACGCTGCGGATCGGTTACTGCTGGGATTACAGCGGTGAAGCGTCCCTTCCGGAGCGATATGCCGGTGTGGTGCAGGACGGAAGCAATGACAGGAAGATGTGGATAGATTACTGTAAGACGATCTATGACCGGGTATCCGACTACGGGAACTTTCAGGGTGGATTTATTACCTGGGAGGACTTCTGGGACTATACGTCAAACATGGACCGGGATCTCACTAGAGCCCTCAGTATCCGTCTGGCATCCAGATGCGGATATCAGGATTACCTGAAGGCCCACTACTCCCTTGCGGAGGTCGGCGCGGTCTACGGAAAGACATTCCAGGATTATTCCGAGATCTGGATCCCGGAGAGAAAGCGCCCGGAGGCGAAGCTGTTTTTTGAGTTCTATGACAGCTTTTTAAATAAGCTCCTCTCCGAGAGTCAGGAAGTGTTCCCGGGACTATCCATGGAAATCCGGTCCGACGGCGACCCGATCTACCAGCTGGACGGAAGCCATACCTACTATTCCCACTCCGCCACGTATCCGTGTGCCGATGCAGAGTACTCCGCTCTTATGTACAGCGTGTCCCTCGGACAGCAGAACGTAGGAGACCATATTTCCGCGGAAACAGCGCTGGCATCCATGCAGAACAGCATGAACGGTCTGGTGGAAAAGAGCGGAAAGAAGTATTTTATGGAGCAGTTCCTCTATGCGGATTCCACAGAGGCATTCTCCTACAATACCCAGATCGAGGAGTCTCAGGTGGCGGACTTTGTGAAGAGATCCGCTCCGATCTTAAAGGATACTACCTGCGGCTACGGTCTCTGGGTATACCGGAATTATGTAAATGATTGTGTATACAATGGCCAGTTCGCGCTGGGACTCACGGGGTGGGATACTACCGGAAATGTTGAGAAAACGGAACATGACGGGTCGAAGGCAGTCACCCTGTCAAAAGACAGTGTGCTCAGCCAGAATGTCCATGGGCGTCTTGGAAAAAGGGACAAGATCTATGTAAAATTCTGGGCGGCACCGAAGAACGGTGCAGCGAAGGTCACCTTCCAGATCGGTGACGCTAAAAAGTCGGTCCAGGTGACGGAAGCGGGAAATTATGAGTGTTCCATCCCGTGGCAGGAAAACTACAATCTCTCGATCACGACAGACCGAAGCGTGACACTGGACAATATTAAAATGTATTCCCACGAGCAGTACGGCAGGATCTATGACACAGACGGCAACGAGCAGGATCTCGCGGCGGCGTTCCGGGAGTTAAATGCGGCACTGGATCAGACACAGACTTTGGAGCCTGTTCCGGCAGCCGATTCCAGTAAATAAAATTTCTGTAAAAAAAACATAAAGAAATTTGAAATTCCTACTTGCGGAATTGCTCAGACTACGATATAATCTCCGGGATAGTTTGACAGGGATCGAGAAAGACCTGTCAGTGTCCCGGAGATTTTTATGCGGGCAATGAGTCTAAGCCTGTGTCTGCATATCAGGAATGTTTTGGAGAGCCGCCCCAAAGCTTATGTTTCCGGGTGTGTTGCGCGGTTAAAAAAAGGAGGATTACATGGAGAAAAAGAAAAGTTCACTCGCTGTCAGAATGAGTATTTCCCTCGTCTGCGGTCTGGTAGCAGGTCTTCTGTTAATGTTCTTAAGAGAAAACCTCAACAGCACAGGCAAGGAAGCCGTATGGGCAACGATCAACAGCATCCTGTTCCAGGACATCACAGCGGCAGGCGCTGAAAAGGCACTCGGTATCTTCTATATTATCGGTCAGTTATTTATCCGTTCTTTACAGCTTGTCATCGTACCGATGGTATTCACATCCATCACACTTGCGATCGGACAGATTTCCGATACAAGAACTCTCGGCAGAATTTCCGTAAAAACGATCGCAGGTTTCCTGATCTGCTCTTTCTTCGCATTACTTATGGCGTGCGTAGTCGGAATCATGATCTACAATGCCGGTGTGTTCAATATTCAGGTGGAGGGTCTTGAAGGTTCTGCCGGATCTACCGGTTCCAACCCGTTAAATGTGATCCTTAACATTGTTCCGTCCAATATCACAGCGGTATTCAGTACAAACACTTCCGTTCTCGCGATCGTGTTCTTAGCGGTTTCCCTCGGTCTCTGCATGAAGGCAGTCGGCGACGAGAAGAGCGCAACATTAAAGAAGCTCATCACAGAAGTAAACGATATCGTTGTTGTATTCTTAAACTACGTTGTTACAAAGTTCGGTCCGTTCGCGATCTTCGTTCTCCTTGCAAGAACATTCGCGACATACGGAATCAACCACTTAAAACCGGCTCTGGCATACGTTGTCGTAACTGTTATCCTGCTTCTCTTATTCCTCTTCGTAGGATACCCGATCTTTGTAGCAGTTACAACAAAGCAGAATCCGGTGAAGTTTGCAAAGAAGATCTTCCGTGTAGCAGTATTCGGATTCTCCACTTCCTCCAGTGCGGCTGCTCTTCCGCTTAACGTGAAGACAACTACAGAGGAGCTCGGTGTTGATGAGAAGATCGCTTCCTTCGTACTTCCGCTCGGTATGACCATCAACATGAATGGTACCGCGATCATGCAGGTCGTTGCGACTCTGTTCATCGCAGGCTGCGCAGGATACGATGTAACCCTGTCCCAGCTCATCGTGATCGCTCTCTTAGCCCTGATCGCATCCGCCGGTACACCGGCAGCTCCGGGCGCAGGCGCGATCATCCTGTTCACAATCCTTTCCGGCCTTGGCTACATCAACGACGGTGCACTCTTAGCATACAGCCTGATCCTTGCGATCAACCGCCCGATCGAGATGTTAGTAACGGCGCTTAACGTTGTCGGTGACTCCGCAACCGCGATCTACGTTGCGAAATCCGAGGGAATGTTAAACGAGGATATCTACAATTCATAAGGAAAATACCGGCCTGGTTTACGGTCGGTGTGCAAAGCTCCGGAAGACCTGAGGGAAGAAGCCCAGGTCTTCCGGAGTTTTTTTATGTAACAGGAAATCCTGGGGAATTCCAAAGATGTGCACTCACGCGAAGATGTAGATTGTCGCAAGCGACCGCGCTTCACATTTTCTGAACAAATAAACAGAAAAATATGATATGATAAAAACATGTGAAAGAGGCAGACAAGAACATCCAGTCTGCGGGGACAGGGGGAGCTTTATGACAGGAACCATGTTTTTCAACATGCTTTTAAATATCGGACTGCTGGTGCTTCTGGCAACGCTGCTCACCAATATGGCATCGGTGCGGAAGCTGTTCCGGGGAGAGAATAGCACGATCGCCCAGAAGATGGCGTTGGCAGTGATCTTCGGTGCCATCAGCATCGTGTCGACCTACACAGGGACAAAGACCGGCGGGGCCATCGTCAATACCCGCGTCATCGGCGTCCTGACCGCGGGGATCATGGGAGGACCGTTTGTCGGAATGATGACGGCACTCATCGCCGGAGCCCACCGGTTCCTGTTTGATATCGGCGGCTTTACAGCAGCCTCCTGCGCGGTTTCAACGCTGGTGGAAGGCGTGCTGGGAAGTCTGGTCTATAAAAAGTACAAGGCAGGAGAGATGGACAGCGTCGATCTGTTTTTCCTGACTGCAGAGGCGGAGATCCTGCAGATGGTGATCATTCTGATGATCTCGAAGCCTCTCGGCGCGGCCATGGAGCTTGTGGGAAAGATTGCCGTCCCGATGATCGTCATGAATTCTGTGGGAATGGTGCTCTTTTTCAAGACCTTTGATATGGTATATATGCGAGAGGACAGTCTGTTTGCGGAGCGGATGCGTCTTTCCATGGGAATCGCGGACAAGAGTCTCGTCTATCTGAGAAAAGGTTTCGGAAAGCGGGAAAATATGGAAGCTGTGACCGATATCATTTTTGGTGAGATCCCATGTCAGGCGGTGATCATCACGGATGAAAAGGAAGTTCTGGCGGTGAGTTCCCTGATCGATGACAGCCGTTTCCGCCGGGAAAAGTTTCTGGAACATCTGACAGGACCGGCAAAAGGAATGAAAGCAGAATGTATCTGGGAGGAAGATCTCGATGAGGAGATACGGCCGCTGTTTCACTCCCTCGTGACGGTGACAGTTCCGGTCATGACCGGAGATGAGAAGATCGGAAGTCTGTCCATTGTCGTGAAAAAGAGACGCCGTGTGGAACGAAGCATCGGGGATTTTCTGGAGGAACTTGCGAAGATGTTTTCCACACAGTTAGGGGTCTACAATGTGGAATATCAGAAAAAATTGCGGAAAAAAGCGGAGTTTAAGGCGCTGCAGTCTCAGGTAAACCCGCATTTTCTCTACAACGCGCTGAATACGATCTCCTGCATCTGCGATGAGGATGCGGGAAAGGCCAGTGACCTGATCTTAACGTTAGCGTCCTACTACCGTCAGACTCTGGAGAACGACCAGTACATGCTGGATATCGATACGGAGATCAACCATGTCCGGACGTATCTGGAGATCGAGAAGGCGAGATTTGAGGAGAAGCTCCGGGTGGAGATCAACGTGGAAGACGGTCTCTCCTGTCAGGTCCCGTCCTTTATCCTGCAGCCCATCGTGGAGAACGCTGTCCGGTATGGAAACAGTGCGGACGGGGTGCGCAGAGTGGAGATCTCGGCAAAACGGGTGCAGAGCGGAACCGGAGAGGATCTGGTGCGGATCGGGGTCAGAGACCATGGAAAAGGTTTTGAACCGGAAGAGGCAGAGAGGATCCTGACAGGAAACAAGACCGGCAGCGTGGGATTAAAAAATGTGAATGAACGTTTGAAGAGTACATACGGAAAGCGTTATGGACTGGAGATCCGGGATACGGATGACGGGGCGGAGGTTTCGTTCTGTATTCCGCATCAGGCAGCGGGCTGACAGGAAAATACTGTGACCGGACGTAACTATTCAGTACCTTCATAGTTACGTGCAAAAATCCATTCCAGATCAGCTTCGCTGATGGGATTTTTGCCTTCCAGCCTATGTTTTCTTACGGTCAGCGCAGCAAGTGCGCAGACCTACTGAACAGTTACGACCGGGCTATTTTATACATTGGGGAAATTATGAGAGACAGGGGGAGATGTTTTGAAGATCGCAGTGATCGATGATGAGAGACCGGCAAGAAAAATGCTGATCCGCAGGGTAAAGGAAGTGCTTCCGGACTGTGAGATCACGGAAGCGGAGAGTGGAGCGGATGCCTTAAAGATGTTTAATGAGTCAGATTCGTTTGATCTGATTTTTGTGGATATGGACCTCGGGGATATGGAGGGGACGACGCTGGCGGCCACGGCAAAAAGACTGTTTCCCGGGGCGAAGATCGTCTTTGCCACCGCCTATTCCCAGTATGCCGCGAAAGCGTACGAGATGGAGATCGATGATTATATTTTAAAACCGTTCGATCCGGAGCGGGTGCACCATGTTGTGAAAAAATGCATTGGGGAAGGAAAACGTGATCCCGCGGGGAAAATGGAGGAGCAGGAGGAAAAAACGGAACCGGCAGCAGCAGAAAAACAGGGGGCAGAGCAGGGAAACGCAGGTGTGGAAGAGAGGCGCGAAGCAACGGTATTCGGCAAGATCCCTGTGACGGCCAGCCGCGGAATCCTGTTTCTGGAGATCGCCCAGATCGTGTATGCGGAGACCGACGGACACGGGTGTGTGGTCCACACCACATCGAGATCCTATGAGGTCAACCAGCTTTTGGGAGAACTTGAGAAAAAGCTGGCGGACTTCGGATTCTTCCGGATCCATAAGAGTTATCTCATAAATCTGTCATTTATTTCGGAACTTTTTGCAGGCAGCGGAAACGGACTTTCCGTACATATGAAGGGGTATGAGAGCCGGGAACTCCCGGTGGGAAGAGAAAAACTGAAAACATTAAAACAGCTGCTGAAGATCAGCTGACAGAAAGAGAAGCTGCGGCACTCCGTTCATGACGAAAGGAGTGCCGTTTGTGCAGATAACCATGCTGTTCATGCAGACCACCTTTAAATATTGTGCAAAATATACTATAATACATTTGCTTGAAGAAAAAGAACTAAGCATAATGTATATTCAAGGAGGGATTTGTATGATTAGTTTTCTCGTCTGTCTGGCACTTTTGATCGGAGGTTACTTTGTTTACGGCAACCTCGTAAATAACATTTTCAGTCCGGATGACAGAGAGACACCGGCAGTCAGAATAAACGATGGTGTCGACTATGTAGTCATGCCCCAATGGAAACTCTTTCTGATCCAGCTTCTGAATATCGCTGGTCTGGGCCCGATCTTCGGAGCCATGCAGGGTGCATTGTGGGGACCGGTCGTATTCCTGTGGATCACCTTCGGTACGATCTTTGCCGGCGGTGTTCATGACTTCTTCTCCGGCATGATGTCCGAGAGAAATGACGGTGCTTCGATCTCAGAGGTATGCGGAATCTACCTCGGCGGCCTGATGCAGAACGTGATGCGTGTATTCAGTGTTGTACTTCTCGTCATGGTCGGTACTGTTTTCGCGGTTGGTCCGGCCGGTCTGATCGTAACTCTGTTCAGCAATGGCGGAGCACAGGGTCTGGTCGTAAACAAAGAGATATGGCTCTGGATCATTCTGGCTTACTACTTTATCGCGACCTTTATTTCTATCGACAAGATCATCGGTAAGATCTATCCGATCTTTGGTATCTGCCTGATCATCATGGCACTCGGTGTTGCTTTTGGTATCTTCACAAAACCGGAATATGTGATCCCGGAGATCTGGAGCAATTTCAGAAACATGCATCCGAGCGGAACACCGGTATGGAGCTTCATGTTCATCACCGTTGCCTGCGGCGCGATCTCCGGTTTCCACGCAACACAGTCACCTCTTATGGCGCGTTGTATGAAATCTGAGAAACAGGGTCATTTCGTATTCTACGGCGCAATGGTATGTGAAGGTATTATCGCCCTGATCTGGGCAGCAGCAGGATGCTCTCTCTACGAAGTGACAGGTGGTTTAAACACAGGTCTCGCGGAGATCATGAAGAACGGTCAGTCCGCGGCCATCTATGATGTCTGCCAGAAGACCATGGGCGGTGTCGGCATTGCTCTTGCCATGTTAGGTGTTATCGCCTGCCCGATCACTTCCGGTGATACAGCATTCAGAAGCGCACGTTTAACACTTGCTGACTGGTTCAAGGTTGACCAGAAGAACTGGAAGAACCGTCTGCTTCTCTGCGTACCATTACTTGGAATCGGCGCTATCGTTGGACATATGGATTACAGCATCGTATGGAGATATTTCAGCTGGACAAACCAGACACTGGCTATGATCGTTCTCTGGACAGCAAGCATGTACCTCTACAAGGCAAAGAAGAACTACTGGCTCACAGCAGTTCCGGCAACCTTCATGAGCGCTGTTTCCATGACATATTTCTTCTGCGCAAAAGAGTGCTTAAACCTTGGAACTGCAGTTGCGTACCCGGTAGGTATCGTACTTGCGGTCGTATTCCTTGGAATCTTTATCCGCGCAACGAAGAAACAGACAGCATAATGTAAGATTATAATGACACGAAAGACAGGCTGCAAAGCTGGGAGTGTCTGACTGCAGATGATGCAGAAAGTATAAGCTGCCCCGGTGAAAGGCTGAGGGCAGCTTATACTGGTTATTCAGTATTTGGGAGGCGAGAGTTATGTTCTTAAAACCGGCAAAACTTGGAGAAAAAGAGATTCCGGAGAGTATTCTTTCAGAGGACAAAAAGCACTGTAAGAAGATCGGTCCCTGCGGAATCGGAAAAGAGGCATTATACCTCAACAGCTTTTATCTGGAGCGGCGCTTCTACATCCCGGTATCTTCCGTCTCCCGTGTCTTTAAGCGCGTGGCGATGAGCAAAGGCGGATTTACCGGAAAAGGCCTGTTTGCCACCATGCCGTATCTGGTGGTGGTCTATGAGGATGGTAAGGAAAAGCAGTGCAACTTTAAATATGAGGATCAGGTTGACGCTTTCGTGGCATCCGTGAAGGAACGGTTCCCGCAGATAAAGACCGTGAGTGAAGCGGCGGAAAAGCGCCTTGCGGAAGCTGAGAAAAAGCAGGCGGAGAAATGTCTCATTCCGCTTTCTGAGCAGGCGAAGGAGACGGTAAATGTTCTGGAACAGGCAAAAGCAGCCCTCACGAAACGGTTGTCCCTGTTCACAGAGCTCACCAATGCGGCAAAGAAAAAGAGAACGTATGAGAAGACAAAGCCGTTTTACAAATGGCTCGCTTTATTCATGGTAGTCATGGGGGCGGCGGCGCTTGTATACGGCGTATTGTCCTTTATGAACCATGACGCGTTTGCCGTATACTTTGTCCTCTTTGGAATGGCGGCGATCTTCCTGTTCTCCGGAGCGAATGTCATGCCGACGAGTACGAATAACCGGAAAGCCATCGAAAAACGTCTTGCGGCGGCGGAAAAAGCCGTTACGGGGTATGTGGACAGCCTCCATCTCGGACTTCCGGTTCCGGCCTGTTACCTTCATCCGGTGACCGTAGAGCGGATGCAGCGTGCTGTCCGTGAGGGGCGCGCCGAGTCTGTGGAGGACGCGTTTGACGTTGTAAAAAATGATCTGAAAAAGACCAACGCGGATGTATCCGTCACCCAGGAGGAATTCGATGAGATCATGGCGATCAAGCCGGTCTTTCTGGTCAGAGATTACGTGTAGATGAAAAAATTGACTGCCGTATCAGTAGGCTTATGCTGGACGGCAGTCTTATTTTATGTAACAGGAAATTCCGAGGAATTCGAAAGATGTGCACTCACGCGAAGATGTAGATTGTCGCAAGCGACCGCGCGAGGCGCGAGAATGTGCCAAGGCACGTTTTTTAAAAAAAAACAAGGATTCATGGTATTATATGAAAACCGGGATGCTGCGCAGATAGGCGGCATCCCGGTTTTCTTCATATAATTTTGATAGATTTCTGCTATTTTCCTGCAGCCATCTGATAGATCTTAAGCATATCTTCCGCTTCCAGCTTCTTCGCGGATCCCTTCGGGCCGCCTGCAGCGATTCTCGCGTTTTTCGCCATAGTCTCAAGCTGTTCTTCTGTCGGATCGATGCCGAGTTCCTTTAAGTTTGTCGGCATACTGATGGCACGGTAGAAGTCTTCCATGGCCTCGATCCCCTTTAAACCCGTCTCCATGTCATCTTTTCCAGGTTCAACACCCATGACATTCACTGCGAATTTCGCAAAACGCGGAGTGCAGTTATCGATCACATATCTCGCCCAGCTGCCCCAGATCGCCGCAAGGCCCGCACCGTGGGCAACGTCGAACATTCCGCCGATCTCATGCTCTAAGAGGTGGGAGGCGAAGTCTCCGCCGTCGTTTCCGCAGCCGGTGAGGCCGTTGTGGGAGAGACTTCCGGACCACATCACCTCGGCTCTCGCGTCATAGTTGTCTGGATCGTCCACAAGGATCTTCGCGTTCGTGATCACGGTGCGCATAAGACCTTCCGCAATGGCATCGGTGATTTCCATATTTCCGCCGTTTGTGAAATAGCGCTCCATGGTATGCATCAGAATATCGGTGCAGCCGCAGGCTGTCTGGTATGGCGGGAGAGTCATTGTGATCTCCGGGTTCATGACAGCGAATACAGGGCGGGAGATATCATTGTTGTAGCCGCGTTTTTCCAGTGTTTCATCGTTTGTGATAACAGAGCTGTTGCTCATCTCACTTCCGGAAGCAGCGATGGTCAGAACAACGCCGATCGGAAGGCATGCGGATGCCTGACGGGCGTGTTCATAGAAATCCCAGACGTCACCGTCGTTCGCGAGACCGTAACCGATGGCTTTTGCGGAGTCGATGACACTTCCGCCGCCTACCGCCAGAAGAAAATCAACGCCCTCCTTTCTGCAGAGCTCGATTCCCTCGCGGACTAAGGAAAGACGTGGGTTTGGGACAACACCGCCAAGTTCCACATAGCTGACTCCGGACGCGTCCAAAGACTCTTTAATGCGTCCGAGAAGACCGGAGCGGATCACGCTGCCGCCTCCGTAGTGGAGCAGGACTTTTTTACAGTTTACATTTTTTACAAGCTTTCCGATCCGGTATTCGGTTTCTTTTCCGAATACGACACGGGTCGGGGTATAGAAATTAAAGTTGAACATGGAATTTCCTCCTTATGCTGTGAAAATAGCAGTGCTTAATATATCAAGTATACTGGAAAATCAAGCACATTGCAAGGATTTTGAGCAAAAGGATCCCCTGCATCGATTTTACATAAATTTTAGATAAGCCCGGATGACAAAAATTCCTGTTAAAAACACTTTACAAATTTAAAATACAGGAGTATATTGTAAACAACCGCTGATGAATATGACGGTCAGCGATAGGACAATTCAATAATAAGTCTTCAGGGCAGGGTGCAAGTCCCTACCGGCGGTAAAGCCCGCGAGCCGAGAGGCATGATCCGGTGAGATTCCGGGGCCGACAGTATAGTCTGGATGAAAGAAGAATTTCAGGTTTGTTTGTGATATGCGGAAGTGATCCGGTACTCGAAAAAGAGGACGGGATCGAGGAATTCCGGATCACGGAAGATCGGATCAGTAGCTCTGGAATAGGAAACTGTTTCAGGGCTTTTTTAATGAAAAGGATCCGGGAAAAGCTGGGAATAACGGAAATTTATATTTCCGGATGAAACAACGGACCGAATATGGAAAACCCTGTAGGCATCTACTTTACAGGTTTTTTAACAGAAAATTCCTATGGAACTTTCTGATTGCGCCTGTAAGGCAGGTTTGCGGAAAGAGGAGTGAAAAAGATGACGGACCGGGATTATATGCTGCGGGCCATTGAGCTTGCAAAGGGGGGACTTGGCTGGACGAGCCCGAATCCCCTCGTGGGAGCTGTGATCGTGAAAAATGGAAGGATCATAGGGGAAGGTTATCATGAGCGGTGCGGAAAACTTCACGCGGAGCGAAACGCCATTGCATCGCTCACGGAAAGTGCGGAGGGCGCGACACTCTATGTGACGTTGGAGCCGTGCTGCCATTACGGAAAGACACCGCCCTGCACGGAGGCGATCCTCGAGCAGAAGATCGCAAGAGTTGTGATCGGTTCAAGAGATCCGAATCCCCTGGTAGCAGGAAAAGGAGCGGCGATCCTAAGAGCAGCGGGAGTCCGGGTGGAAGAGGACTTTATGCGGGAGGAATGCGATGCGTTAAATCCGGTATTCTTTCATTACATCACAAAGAAAACCCCCTATGTGGTCATGAAATACGCCATGACGGCGGACGGAAAGATCGCTGCGCGGACCGGCGACTCCAAGTGGATCACAGGAGAAAGCGCAAGGAAAAAGGTGCAGGAGCTGCGCCACCAGTATATGGGGATCATGGCTGGGATCGGCACGGTCCTGGCAGACGATCCGATGTTAAACGTCCGGATCCCCGGGCTGAAGAGTCCGGTGCGGATCATCTGCGACAGCGGACTCCGAATCCCGATGGATTCACAGATCGTGAAGACGGCAAAGGAGTACCGGACCATCGTAGCGTATGCGGGGGAGCATTCCGGGGAAGGCTGTAAAGAAGCGGAAAAGAAAGCGGAACAGCTTCACGCGGCCGGCGTGGAGACTGTGTCGGTTCCGGACGCAGACGGGCGTGTGGATCTTGGGAAGCTTATGGAATATCTCGGAAAACAGGGCATCGACAGCGTGCTTTTAGAGGGCGGAGGTACCTTAAATGACGCGGCGCTGTCAGCCGGGATCGTAAACGAGATCTGCGCGTTTATCGCTCCGAAGATTTTCGGCGGTGCCGGTGCGAAGACTCCGGTTTCCGGGATCGGTGTGGCGCATCCGGCGGAAGCTGTGAAGCTGACGTTGAGACAGATGGAGACGATCGGGGATGATCTGATGCTCAGATATTCGGTAGATTGAAAATGGGAAAGGAAGTAAGGGCATGTTTACAGGGATCGTAGAAGAACTCGGACAGGTGAAGGCACTTTCCCTGCGCGGAAATTCCGGCACGCTGACGGTAAAAGCGAAAAAAGTCCTGGAAGGAACAAAGATCGGTGACAGCATCGCGGTCAATGGTGTCTGCCTTACGGTCACGAATATGAAAAATAACGAGTTTTCCGCCGACGTGATGGCGGAGACAGTGAGGAGAAGCAGCCTCGGAGCACTGCAGGATGGAAGTTATGTAAATCTGGAGCGGGCCATGGCGGCAGACGGCCGGTTCGGCGGTCATATTGTTTCCGGTCACATTGACGGAACCGGTCAGATCGAATCGATGAGACGGGAAGAGAATGCAGTCTGGGTCACGATCGCATGTGCGGATAAGATCCTGGATCTGATCGTGGAAAAAGGTTCAATCTGCATCGACGGGATCAGCCTCACGGTGGCGGCGGTGACAAAGCGGAACTTTTCAGTGTCGGTGATCCCACATACCGGCGAGGAGACAACGCTTTTGAAGAAAAAAGCGGGGGATCCGGTCAATCTGGAAAACGACATTGTGGGGAAATATATTCAGAAATTTGTGGATATCGGAAGAAATTCCGGTGCATACCGGGGAAAAGCGGAGGACGGCAAGGATGCCGGGGACAGCACGAAAGGAAATTCCGGTCTCAGCATGGAGTTCCTTCAGAAATATGGATTTTAAAACAGATGCTTTGAAGATATTTAGAAACATCCAGAAAATATGAGATCAAAGCGGTTAAAGTTTCAGCAGTAGGAATCCTGCTGAAAGAAAACTTTTAATAAAAGGCTCTGGAAAGGCAGGAAAATATGAACGAGCAATACAACACAATCGAAGAAGCAATCGAAGATCTGCGGGCGGGAAAGATCATTCTCGTGACAGATGACCAGGACCGGGAGAATGAGGGAGATATGATCTGCGCGGCAGAGTTCGCGACACAGGCAAATATCAATTTTATGGCAAGTCACGCAAAGGGACTGATCTGTACGCCGATGAGCGCGGCAGTGGCAGAGCGGCTGGGACTTCCGCAGATGGTATCCGAGAACACGGATAACCACTGCACGGCATTCACGGTCTCCATTGACCATGTGGACACGACAACAGGAATTTCCGCGGCGGAGCGCTCCTACACGATGATGAAATGCGTGGACCCGGCGACAAAGCCCCAGGATCTCAGAAGACCGGGACACGTATTCCCGCTTGTAGCAAGACGGGGCGGAGTACTCGTGAGAAACGGCCATACCGAGGCAACTGTGGACCTCATGCGTCTGGCGGGACTTTCCGAGTGCGGCGTGTGCTGTGAGATCATGGAGGAAGACGGAACCATGATGCGGACCACGAATCTGTGGAAGCTGGCGAAGGAGTACGGACTGAAATTTATCACGATCAAGGAACTGCAGGATTACTGCCGTGTCCATGAAAAACATGTGGTGCAGGAGGCCTGCGCGGACATGCCGACCCAGTACGGACACTTTAAGATCTATGGCTATGTGAACGATATTACCGGCGAGCACCATGTGGCGCTTGTGAAGGGTGATATCGGGGACGGTGAGGATGTGCTCTGCCGCGTGCATTCCGAGTGCCTGACCGGAGATGTGTTCGGTTCCATGCGCTGTGACTGCGGAAAACAGCTCCAGACCGCGATGCGCCAGGTGGAGGCGGAAGGCCGTGGCATCATCCTCTACATGCGCCAGGAAGGCCGCGGCATCGGTCTGATCAACAAACTGAAGACGTATGTGCTTCAGGAGCAGGGCTTTGACACGGTGGAGGCCAATATCAAGCTTGGTTTTGCTCCGGATCTCAGGGAATACTGGATCGGGGCACAGATCTTAAGGGATCTCGGCGTGAAGTCCTTAAGACTTCTCACGAACAATCCGGAGAAGATCTACGGACTTTCCGGCTTCGGACTTGAGATCCATGAGCGCGTGCCGATCGAGATCGATCCGCAGCAGTACGACAGCTTCTATCTGAAGACGAAGCAGGACAAGATGGGACACATCTTTACGAAAATCAAAGTGTGATAGAATGGAAAGTCCTGCACACCGGCGGCATGCATCCCGCACGGACGGAAGTGCTGAGATGATTACAGCCGCGCAGGCGGCACAGATCTACGGGCATGCATCCCGCACAGATCTACGGGCATGCATCCCGCACGGATGGAAGTGATGGGCAATTGGAAATAGAATTTTGCATGTAATTATGAAGACTTCTGAATAGCAGTAAGCATAAGAAAAGGAGAAACATCATGAAAGAGATTAAAGTATTAGAAGGAAAAGTTGTAGCACCGGAAGGCATGAAAGTGGGGATCGTAGCTTCCCGTTTCAACGAGATCATCGTAAATAAGCTTTTAGGCGGAGCAGTTGACGGACTTGTCCGCCACGGTGTGGAGGAAGAAAATATCACGGCGGCCTGGGTTCCGGGGGCGTTCGAGATCCCGGTTGCGGCATCTGCCATGGCAAAGTCCGGCAAGTACGACGCGATCATCTGCGTCGGCGCTGTGATCCGGGGGGATACCACACACTACGATTATGTGTGCAGTGAGGTCTCCAAGGGAATCGCTCAGGTGGGATTGGCAGAGAAGATGCCGGTACTCTTCGGCGTCCTGACAACCGAGAACATTGAGCAGGCCATCGCCCGTGCCGGAAGCAAAGGTGGAAATAAGGGATATGACTGTGCACTTTCCGCGATCGAGATGGTAAATCTTATGAGACAGTTCTAATTTCAGATCATATAGACGTAAAAGATCAGCGCCTGAAAACATGTTTCAGAGGCGCTGATTTTTGCGTAATAGGGATTCCTCGGAATTTCCTATTACACAAAAGGCACATTCTGCTTTAGCAGAGCTTATAAGGTTTTCGTCTCCTCCATGAATTTAGCTGCGAAATCCCGGTTCAGTTTCATGAAGAGCTGCTGCTCCTCGGGAGACCAGCTCTCAAAAATCGCATTTTCGATGGCGATCAGGCGATGGGCGGTATTTTTCATGAGTTCCTCTCCTTTTTCCGTGAGAAAAACACAGGTGTTCCTCCCAGTTCCGGGTTTCAGATACAGATAGCCGGCCTGTTCCATCCTGCGTACTGCAGAGTTGATCGTGGATTTTGTGGTGCCGGTCTCTTTGTAAAAAATACTTTGATTGCAGCCGGAGCCGTGTTCGTTGAGAGAGTAGAGAATATCAAGCTCGCTGTCCGTGAGACCGAGCTTTAATGCAGCGTCATGGTAGGCACTGTCGACCTGGCTGAGCAGGTTGTAGAATTCTTTAAATGCAGAGTACATGGCAGATCTCCTGAAAATATAAGTGTATGGGGGGCAGTGCAGGGCTTTGCATCCGCCTGCACGGGCTATCAGTCTATGTGTATCCGTACTTCTTTGCCTTCCGGATCAGGAAGAAGAGCGACAGGCATACCGCCATAAATTCCGCCGCGATGATGGAATACCAGATCCCGGAGACACCGAGGAAAAACGGCAGGATGATGACGGCCCCTGTTTCAAAGATCATGGTACGGCAGAAGGAGATCACAGCGGAGACGAATCCGTCGTTGAGTGCCGTAAAGAAGGAAGATGCGTAGATACTGAAGCCCATGAACAGGAAAGAAATCGAGTATGAGCGGAATGCATGGACCGTCATGTCTAAGAGGTTCGTGTTATAGCGGACGAAAATTCCCGCAAGAAACGGGGCACCCGCTTCTGCCACGATCGTCAGGATGATCTGGAAGGTCAGAATCAGCCGGAAGCTTTTTCCGAGCAGATTCTTTAACTCGCTCTTATTTCCTGCACCGCAGTGATAGCCCACGATCGGGGCACTTCCCATAGAGTAGCCGATAAAGAGCGCTGCAAAGATAAAGCTCACGTACATGATGACACCGTATACGGCAACACCGTCGGAACCGGAAAGGCGCATGAGCTGCCAGTTGTAAAGCATGTTTACGATGGACATGGAGATGTTCGTCATAAACTCGGAAGCGCCGTTTGTACAGGACTTCAACAGGGCACTAAAGTCCATATGGGTCTTTCCGAGACGGAGTCGGCTTTTGTTCGGAAAGATAAAGTAGAGCAGAGGAATCAGTCCGCCGATGGACTGGCTGAGCGCCGTTGCGGTGGCAGCGCCCACGACGCCAAGACGCAAAACGGCGATAAAATAAGCATCGAGGATCATATTTGTGAGTCCTGACGCGATGGTGATCAGGAGTCCTAGCTGCGGGCGTTCCGCAACAACGAGAAAGCTCTGGAATACATTCTGCAGCATGAAGGGAATCAGAGCCAGCAGGATGATCCGGCCGTAACGGACGCAGTAGGGGAGGAGTATCTCATCAGCGCCTAAGAGTTTTGCCATCGGGGCTAAAAGGATCTCGCCGCCTACCGTAAAGAGGAAGCCCACCGCGATCAGAACGTAGACGAGGAGGGAAAAGATCTCCTTTGCCTTTTTTTTATTCCCGGTTCCAAAGGTCAGAGCCACCAGGGCACTGCCGCCGCTGCCGGTCATAAAGCCGATGGCACCGAGGATCATGAGAAACGGCATAATGATATTGATGGAGGCGAAGGCCTCGGAACCCACAAAGTTCGAGACGAAAACACCGTCCACAACACCGTAGATGGACGTTAAAATCATCATGACGATAGACGGAAACGTGAACCGCAGGAGTTTTTTATAGGTAAAGTGGTCGGAAAGTGAAATATTCATTGTGTACCCTTTCAGTTTTTTTACTGTGTCTGCCCGAGGGAAAATTCATGTGTTTCCTATCGACAGTTTTGCAGCTGTTGATGTACGAAATCGTACGTAGAATCATAGTACGATTTCGTACATATGTCAAGAAGAACTTTGCAGTTGCTGTTCGCGCCTTGCACAAACAGTAACTGATTTTGCCGATGCTTCGCATTCCAAATCGGCAAAATCCACTACTACCACTGTATTGTACGGGATTTTCAGTTTAGAAAATTCCTACTCGTGTACAGCAACACTTTACACAGATTTTACATTCTTTTACCGGAGCGTGATTGTTCGTTTCTTTTTTCTGCTATATGCTATAGAAGTGAAAATGAGAGAAAAAAGAAAGAGCAGTCACGAGCTGGGTCGACTGCGGCAGAGGAAAAAGAATATGACATATAAGGAAATCAAGAAAAACGAGGAAGTTTTAGCTTACCTGAAAAAAGGAAACGACAATCTGGGGACTATGGGATTTACAGATCATTCGGACGCGCACTGCGCGATGGTTGCGGAGCGGGCAGCAATGATCTTAAAGAAATTCGGTTACTCAGATCACGATATCGAGCTGGTGAAGATCGCCGGTTTCATGCATGATATGGGAAATGCGATCAACCGGCATGCCCATGCGGAGTATGGTGCCCTTCTGGCATCCCAGATCCTGGAAAAGACGGATCTTCCGATCACAGACCGCGCGATCATCGTCTCCGCGATCGGAAACCATGATGAGTCAACGGGCGGAGCCGTAGATCCGATCTCCGCGGCGCTTATCATCGCCGACAAGACGGATGTACGCAGAAATCGCGTCCGCCAGAAGGAGGTGGCATCCTTTGATATCCACGACCGTGTAAACTATGCGGTTACAGAGGCAAAATTAAAGGTAAACGAGGAAAAGAAAGTGATCACCCTGAACCTGAAGATCGACGAAAACATCTGCTCCATGCTGGAGTACTTCGAGATCTTCTTACAGAGGATGCTCATGTGCCGCCGCGCGTGTGAAATGCTCGGAGCGAAATTCAAGATGACGGCGAACGGAAGTAAGATCGTATAAAACAAAATATGGAATATGCATCAGAGACACTCTTGGAACAGACCGTAATCGGCCTGTACTGAGAGTGCTTTTTTGTAACAGGAAATTCCGGCAGAATACGAGTGGAGTGAAATGATTCAACTTGCATGTGCAAATGCCAGATGGTAAAATGAAGAAAACAGCACAGGGAAAGGAGGAGACACATATGACAGAGCTTTTGAAACTTCCGGTAGGAATCGAAAATTTCGAAGAAATAAGAAGAGATAATTTTTATTATGTAGATAAAACAAAATTGATCGAACAGCTTTTGAGCCAGTGGGGAAAGGCTAACCTATTTACACGCCCGCGGCGTTTCGGAAAATCATTGAATATGAGTATGCTCCGCAGCTTCTTTGAAATTGGGGCGGACCCTGAACTTTTCCGGGGATTGTATATTTCGCAGAAGTCAGCACTATGTGAAAAATATATGGGTCAGTTTCCTGTGATCTCCATCAGCCTGAAAGGTGTAAATGCCAGTGATTTTTCAGGTGCCTGCAGCAGCCTTGTAAAAATCATGAATGCAGAGACGAGGCGGGCATTTATTTCCCTGGATAGCCAGAAACTCAGTGATGTTGACAAAAAGCTGTTTGAAGAATTAATGGACCGCGGTATGACGCAGGATACACTTGTATACAGTTTAAAGGAACTTTCGGAATTGCTCGAACGAAGCTATGGCAGAAAAGTCATTGTCCTTATTGATGAGTATGATGTTCCGTTGGCAAAGGCAAATGAGAATGGATATTATGACGAGATGGCATTGCTGATTCGGAACTTATTTGAGAATGTTCTGAAAACAAATGATAGTTTGAAATTTGCGGTCCTGACTGGGTGTCTGCGTGTCGCCAAGGAGAGTATATTTACAGGACTTAATAATTTTAAGATATTTCCAATCACAAAAGTTGCATTTGATGAATATTTCGGTTTTACAGACGATGAAGTGAGAGATATGCTTCACTATTACGAATTGGATTCGGATTATGAAACAGTAAAGAACTGGTATGATGGATACCGATTCGGAAAAGCGGATGTTTATTGTCCGTGGGATGTGATCAATTATTGCAGTGACCATATTGAAGATCCATATCTTCCGCCTCAGAATTATTGGCTGAATACAAGCGGAAATGAAATGATCTACCACTTTATTGATGGACTGGAAGATCAGACGGGAGTAACGAAAGAAGAACTGGAACTTCTTGTCAATGGTGGTTCGGTTCAAAAAAATATTAATCAGGAACTTACCTATAAGGAATTGTATTCATCTATGGACAATCTCTGGAGTACTTTGTTTATGACAGGGTATTTAACGCAGAGAGGGGAACCGGTTGGAAACCGATATGATCTGGCAATTCCAAATCAGGAGATCCGCAACATCATCACAGAACATATTTTGCAAATGTTCCAGAAAAATGTAAAGAACGATGGAACGATGGCCGATTCATTCTGCAGCGCATTGGAAGCGGGAAATGCAGAACAGGTAGAAGCTCTATTTACAGAATATATGAGACAGACGATCAGTATCAGAGACACTTTTGTACAGCACTCGCGGAAAGAAAACTTTTATCAGGGAATCCTGCTTGGAATTCTGAGTTATAAGAGTGACTGGATCGTCAGATCCAACCGGGAGTCAGGGGACGGATTCAGTGATATTACGATCCGGATCTCAAATTCTGGCACAGGAATTGTTATTGAAGTGAAATATGCGGAAGCAGGCCATGAGAAAGAAATGGTTCAAAAAGCGTTAAAGCAGATACAGGATAAAGACTATGGATATGAGTTTCGACAGGAAGGGATGAAAAGAATCCTGTATTATGGAGTCGTATGCAATAAAAAAACATGCATGGCAGAAGTACTGGAAAGGTAAGAATTGTATAAAATGTAAAGGGATCTTGCAGGCAGCAGAATGTTTGGTATTAGGAGTTAAATATTCGTTGTAAACGCAAGATTCTGTTTTTATATAAGTTAATTACCAGTTTTATAGAAAAGAAAATCCGGGTACTTTTAAAGGAGATTCATATGAAATTTACACCGATCGACCGAACCACCTGGGAGAGAAACTCCCATTATGATTATTATACAAACCTGTTAAAATGCGGCTACAGTGTGACTGTGTCCTTAGATATCACGAAGCTGCACCAGCAGGTAAAAGAAAAAGGACTGAAGTTTTATCCTGCCTTTGTCTACTGTGTCTCAAAACAGATCGCAGTGACAAAAGAATTCCGCATGGGACGGGACAAGGAAGGAAATCCGGGATACTACGATATCCTTCATCCGAATTATACGATCTTCCATGAGGATGACCATACCTTCTCCGATGTCTGGACCGGATACACGGAAGACTTTAAAACCTTCTATAAAAATATGAGAGATGACATGGAGACCTACAAAGACGTAAAAGCCGTAAAGGCAAAACCGGGACAGCCACAGAACTTTTACTGTATCTCCATGGTGCCGTGGTTAAACTTTACTGGTTATTCCGCCTACACAGAGAGCGGAACCCCGATGCTGTTTCCAATTATTACCTGCGGTAAGTTCACAGAGCATGACGGGATACTTACAATGCCATTCTGCGTCAACATCGCCCACGCAGCCGCTGACGGATATCACACATCCATGTTTATCAACGAACTTCAGAAACTGATCGACATGATCGAACTTTAAAGCGCAGCTTTCAAGCTTCCTGCCACACAGAAAAAGCTGTTTTACAGAATCCGGTATTACAAAGAAGAAGTTCGCAGATTATGAATAAAAATTCGAGAATATATAAGTAAAATAACAGTTACGATTTTCTTAAAAAACGCGGGGAAGCACTTGTCTGATTGAAAACCCACGGGGTTTGTGTTATGATGTCTTCAAGTGAGTGTGAGAAGAATCATCAGATAAAGGAGGACTGTTACATGAAAAAGACATCTCTTGTCATCATGGCAGCAGGAATTGGAAGCCGTTTTGGCGGCGGGATCAAGCAGCTTGCCCCGGTTGGACCGAGCGGTGAGATCATTATGGACTATTCGATCCATGATGCCCTGGAAGCAGGCTTTGATAAAATTATCTTTATTATAAGAAAAGATCTGGAAAAGGATTTCAAGGAGATCATCGGAAATCGTATCGAGAGGATCGCTCCGGTAGAGTATGCGTACCAGGAGATGGACGATCTCCCGGAGGGATTTTCTGTTCCGGAAGGAAGAAAGAAGCCGTGGGGAACCGGTCAGGCGATCCTTGCGGCGAGAAATTTAATTAAGGAGCCGTTCCTTGTCATCAATGCAGATGACTATTACGGAAAAGAAGGTTTCAGGATCGTCCATGATTACATGGTAAATGAGATGGATGATACGAAGGACACCTTCGATATGTGTATGGCAGGATTTATCCTCTCCAACACCTTAAGCGAAAACGGTCCTGTAACCCGCGGCGTGTGCACTGTGGACAATAATGGATACCTCTCCAAGGTCACAGAGACATATGATGTATATAAGGCCGAGGACGGCATGCACGCGGCAGACCACGACGGGAATCCGGTTATCGTGTCAGAAGATCAGCATGTCTCCATGAACATGTTCGGTCTCCCGGCATCCTTCGTAAAGGAACTGGAAAAGGGATTCCCGGAGTTCCTTTCTAATGTGAAAGAGGGAGATCTGAAGGCGGAGTATCTTCTTCCGGCAGTGATCGACGAGTGCATCCACAGTGGAAAAGGAACTGTCCGTGTGCTTGAGACAAAGGATAAATGGTTTGGAGTTACTTATAA
This sequence comes from Pilosibacter fragilis, assembly GCF_032490495.1. NCBI lineage: Bacteria > Bacillati > Bacillota > Clostridia > Eubacteriales > Clostridiaceae > Pilosibacter > Pilosibacter fragilis. Next base: position 58,852 of record NZ_JAVYJB010000004.1, read on the forward strand.
GGAAGACAAACCGGCAGTTGTCGCATCAATCCAGAAGCTGGTAGATGCAGGCGTTTACCCGAAGAAACTGTTCTAAGAGCATTGCGCTGAGAGGATGTACGTTTACAATACTGTCTGCAAACAGATAAGAACAGCCTGATCAGCCGATCATGGTACGATCATAGTAAAGTGAAATGGTAGCTTTCCCGCTCTTTTTGCATATGATAATCCTGTATAGGGATCAGCAAAGGAGCGGGAACGTTTTTATGGAGAAGATTTACCGGGGATATCCCCTGGAAGTAAAAAAGAGTTACGGAATTTTTAACCCAGAAAGGACCTGTTCGTCCGAAGGGCCAAAGAAAGTCCCCTGGATGCTTTACCGTAGAGAGGAGCAGAGCGGAAAAACGGAGCTGACCGGAAATGAATCCCGGTCAGAGATAGATTATCTTCGAGGTCTCTATCCGGCATCGGCAAAGCAGAACCAGATCCTGGCGGAGGAGGCATGCGATCTTCTGGAATACCCTGGAAGTCCCATGTATGACGAATACCCGGACCGGGAATTCTTATACCGGGAGCTTTCAAAAGTGAGACAGCGTCATCCGGAGGAGACCGCAGGTGGTAAAGAAGGACAGGATCTTTTACAGGTACTGTTTATAAATGAGATCTACAGGAGACGGATCTTAAACAGAATGGAAAATCAGAGCAGTGACAGATAGACAGAGCGAGGAACAGTAAGATGAAGACCGGCAAGAAAGTCATGATCCTGCTGCTTATTTTTGTGGCGGCAGTGATCGTTTATTTTATACACCCAGTTGGGAAGAAAGAAGAGCATGGAATCACGGAGTACACGGCGATGGAGAAAGCGAAATTTCCGGTACTCTATGCGACGATGGGAGACCGGGAGATGGCGCCGGTGTTCGGCCAGACGGAGGAGCGCGGTGTGACCGCAGACCGCGGCAGCCTGATCGTACTTCCGGAAGACCGGAAACTCAAGGTACGGTTTGCCGGTACGACAAAGATCCAGGGACTGCGCTATGAGATCCGCAGCCTCGACACAGAAAATCTGATCGAGCGCACCCAGGTCACATCTCTTGATGCAGCCATAAATGGAGACAGCGAAAATGCCGTAAGTGCAGAGCTTCTGATCCAGAATCTTCTTGAGACAGGAAAAGAGTATCTTCTCGGCGTCTGCGCGAGTCTTCCCGACGGATCCGAGGCCTGGTATTACATGCGGATCGTGGAGCAGGACCAGGGCCATGTGAACGAGATGCTGGCACTGGCGGAGGAGTTTTCCTCAAAGACATACAAGTACAGCGATGCCCAGAGCCTGGCCATGTATATGGAGACATCCCCCGGCGCAAACAGTTCGGCACTGGGAACTGTGACGTTAAAAGACACTTTCACCCAGCTCACATGGGGCTCTCTGGGCGTGGAGCGGACCGGTGAGGCATACACGAAATTAAAGGAACTGTCCGGAAATCTCGCCAATGTGGAGATCGCGACCCATGTGACGGCGAAGGATGGCGAGAAGACGGAAACCTACGAGGTGACAGAAAACTTTACAATGAAGTGGGCATCCCAGCGAATCTACATGATGGATTACGAGAGGACCATGACGGAGCTCTTCACAGGAGATTCCGATCTGTTCTCTGGAAAACGGATCATTCTGGGAATCGGAAACGGTGACGGAGTCCATGCCGTAAAGAGTGCTGGGGGCCAGTACACAGCGTTTGTGACAGGCCGGGAGCTGTGGGCATACGACAGTGGCGAGAATGTTGGAGCCAGAGTGTTCGCCTTCGGCGGCGCGGCATCCGACGATATCCGTGACAACGTGCCGGAACATGGCGTCGAGATCCTTTCTGTGGATGAGGACGGCGGAATCGATTTTATCGTCTACGGAAGAATGAACCGCGGAACCCATGAGGGCAGCACGGGAATCGCCTACTATCACTATGCGATGGACCAGAATGCCCTGGAGGAGAAATTTTTTATTCCATCCACGGAACCTTTTGAGGAGCTGAAGGACGATCTCTCCGTCCTCGCACACCGCGGAACGAACGGAATCTTCTATTTCTATATGGACCATGGAATCTACGGGATCGATCTGAAGAGCCTGGAGTATGTGGCGCTTGCTTCCGGTCTCACAAAGAACCAGTTTGCGGTCAGCGCGGATCACTCCCGGGCGGCATGGCAGGAAAATACAGGAATCTGGGATTCCCAGACGATCCAGATCATGGATCTCGACACCGGGGACAAGACCCAGCTCGGCGGACAGGCGGGGTCCGTATCAAGAATTTTCGGCTTTGTCGGAAATGACTGCATCTACGGAACCGGAGACAGCGGGGATTACCTGATGTCCAACGGCCGTGTAATGGGAGTCTATTTAAAGAGCATCGATATCGTGGACAGGGAGATGAAGTCCGTGATGCACTATGAGAAGCCAGGTTCCTGGATCCGCGAGGTGTCTGTGAATGACAGCCGGATCCATATGAAGACTGTGACAAGCAAGGACGGATTCTTCGGGACATATTCCGCGGACACGCTGGTCTGCAACGCGGAGATCCTTCCGGGAAAGGCCGACGATATCGGCTGGTACGCGTCGGATCAGAAAGGACAGGTCCTGTTTGTCCAGCTCGACAGGGATATCGAGACGGCAAAGAAGATCCGCCAGGCATCCCCGAAGCTTGCGGAGAGCAGAGAGACTGTAAAGCCGATCGCGACAGCAGCCTGCAGGGAAACAGAGTTTTACGCCTACGGACGGGGCAGATTCCTCGGACGGTTTGTGGAGTTCTCGGACGCGGCGGAGACGGCGTACAACAGTATGGGATTCGTGACAGCGGGACGTGACCGGATCATCTGGGTGCGCGGAAACAGGGCGAGCGCTTCCTATATCAGGGATATCACATCGGCGTCAAGGCTGATGGAGCGCTACCTCGATTCCTTTGAGATAAACCAGACGATGGAGGATGGAACCTTCCTTCTGGACGCCTCCGGCAGCACGATCATCCAGGTGTTATACTTTGTGGGACAGAACATTCCGGTGTTAGCCTACACTGGAGAGGGAACGTCCATGTACCTGACCGGCTATGACCAGACACATGTCCGTGTGTATCATCCAGAGAGCGGGGCAACAGAAGTGCTGTCCATGGAGACGGCGAACCAGATGCTTGGGGCAGCGGGGTATGATTTCATATGCTGCGTGCCAACCCTATAGGTTTCGTTCCTTAAGAAAAACTTTACATTTTTCCCAGATATGCTATAATCATAACGAAAACAAGCTGGGACGAATGCGGGATAGCTCTGTCCCTTTTTAGATATATAGATAGAGGTGCGTAATGGAACAGTACATCATGAAGGGCGGAAATCCGCTTGTAGGAGAAGTAACTATAAGCGGCGCAAAAAATGCGGCTCTGGGAATTTTAGCGGCGGCGATCATGACCGATGATGACGTTGTGATCGATAATCTCCCGGATGTCAGCGATATCAATGCTCTTTTAGAGGCAATCAGCCATCTTGGAGCGAAGGTTGAGCGTATTGACCGCCATACTGTAAAGATCAATGCGGAAAATATCCACGCGGTGACCGTGGAAGATGAGCATATGAGAAAAATCCGCGCGTCATATTATTTTATCGGCGCGCTTCTTGGAAAATATAAGAGTGCGGAGGTTCCGCTTCCCGGCGGATGTACGATCGGAAGCCGTCCGATCGACCAGCACTTAAAGGGATTCCGTGCACTGGGATCTGATGTGAAGATCGTCCGCGGTGCTGTTGTGGCCCACGCGATCGATCTTGTGGCAAGTCATATCTATCTGGATGTGGTTTCTGTCGGCGCTACCATCAATATCATGATGGCCGCAACGATGGCGGAAGGCGAGACGATCCTTGAGAACGTGGCAAAAGAGCCGCATGTCGTTGATGTCGCAAACTTCTTAAACAGTATGGGCGCAAACATTAAAGGCGCAGGTACGGATGTGATCCGTATCAAAGGTGTAAGACGTCTTCACGGAACAAACTATTCGATCATCCCGGATCAGATCGAGGCCGGAACATTTATGTGTGCCGCAGCGATCACCCGCGGTGATATTACCGTAAAAAATGTGATCCCGAAGCATCTGGAGGCGATCTCCGCAAAGCTCACCGAGATGGGCTGTGAGGTCGTTGAGTTCGACGAGGAGATCCGCGTAGTCGGAAAACCGAGACAGCGTCACATGAACTTTAAGACACTCCCGTATCCGGGCTTCCCGACCGATATGCAGCCTCAGATGACGGTGGCACTTGCCCTGGCAGATGGGACAAGTGTTGTGACGGAGAGTATCTTTGAGAATCGCTTCAAATACGTGGATGAGCTTTCCCGCATGGGCGCGAATATCAAGGTGGAAGGCAGTGTTGCCATCGTTGACGGTGTCGGAAGCTTCACAGGGGCTCAGGTCGTTGCGCCGGATCTTCGCGCAGGCGCGGCTCTTGTGCTTGCAGGTCTTGCCGCAGATGGATACACGACTGTGGACGAGATCGGCTATGTTGAGCGCGGCTACGAGAATTTTGAAGAGAAACTCCGCTCTCTCGGTGCTGTGATCGAGCGCGTGGATTCCGAGAAGGAAGCGCAGAAATTCAGACTGAGAGTCGGCTGATGAGAATTTGAAAGCCCGAAGGTTCTGGTATACCGGGAAATTTTCCCGATTTCTCAGGATTTTCGGGCTTTTTTGCGATTGCCGCTTGACATTCCCGTATGAATCGTATAAGATACAGTCCGTGGGTCATTTTTGGGGTGGCTCACAGTATAATAAACGTAACTATTCAGTAGGTCTGCGCACATGCTGCGCTGACCGTAAGAACACATAGGCTAGAAAGCAAAAATCCCATCAGCGAAGCTGATCTGGAATGGATTTTTGCTCGTGACTATGAAGGTACGGAATAGTTACCAATAAACTTAAAAAAGTTCGCAATATCCCTTATTCAGAGTGATGGAGGTACATAGGACCGGTGAAGTCACGGCAACCCCTGTTAATCGCAGACGCGAGAGGGCAGGAAGGTGCCAACCTGAGCGAGTAAATCGAGCAATAAGAGGATTTGACCACGTAAACCAGTCAAGTCCGCTTAGCATGAGCGGACTTTTGTTTTGCCGTAACTGCGGGGAGCAGGTGCGGTCTTCCTACAACTTGAAAGGAGCTACAATGGAAAAAAGATTATTTACTTCCGAGTCCGTAACTGAAGGACATCCGGACAAAATGTGCGACGCGATCTCCGACGCGATCCTCGACGCGTTAATGGAACAGGATCCGATGAGCCGTGTTGCATGTGAGACATGCACAACAACAGGTCTTGTTATGGTAATGGGCGAGATCACAACAAAGGCATATGTGGATATCCAGAAGATCGTCCGCGAGACCGTCCGTGAGATCGGCTATGACCGTGCAAAATATGGTTTCGACTGTGATACCTGCGGTGTTCTCACTGCAATCGACGAGCAGTCCAGCGATATCGCTATGGGTGTTGACAAGGCGCTTGAAGCGAAAGAGAACAACATGACAGACGATGAGCTGGATGCGATCGGTGCTGGTGATCAGGGTATGATGTTCGGTTTCGCTACAAACGAGACCCCGGAGTACATGCCGTATCCGATCGCTCTTGCGCATAAGCTTGCAAGACGTCTCACCGAGGTCAGAAAGAACGGAACTCTTCCGTACCTGAGACCGGACGGAAAGACCCAGGTTACAGTTGAGTACGATGAGAACGGAAAGCCGTTCCGCCTTGACGCAGTCGTTCTTTCCACACAGCATGATGAGAATGTGACTCAGGAGCAGATCCATGAGGACATCAAGAAATATGTATTTGATGAGATCCTTCCGCAGGAGATGGTAGACGCAGATACAAAGTTCTTCATCAACCCGACCGGACGCTTCGTGATCGGTGGACCGCATGGAGACAGCGGACTGACCGGAAGAAAGATCATCGTTGACACCTACGGCGGGTATGCCCGTCACGGCGGCGGAGCTTTCTCGGGAAAGGACTGCACAAAGGTAGACCGTTCCGCAGCATACGCAGCGCGTTACGTTGCAAAGAACATCGTAGCGGCAGGCCTTGCTGACCAGTGCGAGATCCAGCTCTCCTACGCGATTGGTGTGGCTCATCCGACCTCCATCATGGTTGAGACAGAGGGAACCGGAAAGGTATCCGACGAGAAGTTAGTCGAGATCATCCGTGAGAACTTCGATCTCCGCCCGGCAGGGATCATCAAGATGCTTGATCTCCGCCGTCCGATCTACAAGCAGACCGCAGCATACGGTCACTTCGGAAGAACAGATATCGATCTTCCGTGGGAGAAGCTTGACAAGGTTGAGGATTTAAAGAAGTATCTGTAATAGAGAAAAAGAATAGAACGATCATGAATGTTCAGGGACAGAAATGATCGAAAAGCTGCGGCGCAGTTTCCGGAAAGGTCAGGAAACTGCGCCGCTTTTTTATGTAACAGGAAATTCCGAGGAATTCCCTGTTACATAAAAAGGCACTGACGTGCCCAAAATGCGCACTCGCGCGAAGATGTAGACTGTCGCAAGCGACCGCGCGAGGCGCGAGAATGTGCCAAGGCACATTCTTTTTTAGAATACTTTTATAAATTACCCACAAGAGTTGTGTTATACTTATCATATGCTGTTGGGGTCAAAGGATCCTTTGCCCCATCGGATACCGGATCGCTTTGCACTGGCCGGTGCGGGGCACAGACGTAGGAGCACGTAGTGCGGAGCGATCAGAAAGCCGGTATGTCCTCTCAGACTGGCGGACAAAAATAAGAAGGGAGCGCGCAGCCGCTCATGAAAATACGTACAAAATTACTTATCACATTTCTGACGATCACGGTGGTACCGATCTTTTTGATCTATATCTCGATTTTAGGACTCAGTTCCTATCAGAACCGGGTGTTCCGGGAGACCTACGACGTTGGCCAGGTGGATCTCTCTGCCGGCGCGTCGATCCGGGTATTCAGCCACCTGACTGAGAGCATTCAGAAGGAGATCGAAGAAAAGATCGCGAAGGATCCGGAGATTTTCACGGACCAGTCGTATCTGGGCGACTTGAACGCCCGGATGACTGAAAAACACTCCTTTCTGATGGTGACGAAGGATGGAAAACTGATCTATATAGGAAACGACGAGACAGCATCGAGCCTGGAGAGAGAGATATCGGACTATGCGGAGATCAATGACTCTGATTCCTGGGGCAATTATCTGGATAAAAATACGGAACATCTGATCAAACAGAGAGAATTTGAACTGGCAGATGGGAGCCGGATCGCGGTCTACCTTGTGACAAACGTTGTGGATGTGATCCCGGAGGTAAAATCCATGATCACAGAGATGTTCTTCAGCAGTGTGCTGATCCTTTTTATCACTGGCGGTATGTTGACAGCCTGGGTCTACCGGTCGATCTTATGGCCGATCGGAAAGCTTCAGGAGGCAACGAAACAGATCCGCGACGGAAATCTGGACTTCACTCTCGATGTGGAGGACGATGATGAAATCGGGCAGCTCTGCCAGAACTTCGAGGAAATGAGGATCCGTCTGAAAGAATCGACGGAAGAAAAGATCCAGTATGATAAGGAGAGCAAGGAGCTGATCAGCAACATCTCCCACGATTTAAAGACCCCGATCACAGCCATCAAGGGCTACGCGGAAGGTCTTATGGAAGGTGTTGCGTCCTCGCCGGAGAAGCGGGATAAATATATCCGGACGATCTACAACAAGGCGAACGATATGGACCGTCTGATCAACGAGCTGACATTCTACTCAAAGATCGACACAAATAAGATCCCGTATACCTTCTCGAAGATCAATGTGGCAAACTACTTCCGCGACTGTGTGGAGGAAGTAGGACTGGAACTCGAGGCGAGAGGAATCGAGCTTGGCTATTTTAACTTTGTAGATGAGGACGTGATGGTGATCGCCGACGCGGAGCAGATGAAGCGCGTCATCAACAACATCATCGGAAATTCCTTAAAATACATGGATAAAAAGAATGGGATCATCAATATCCGGATCCTGGATGTGGGTGACTTTGTCCAGGTGGAGATCGAGGACAACGGAAAAGGCATCGGACAGAAAGAGCTTCCGTATATTTTCGACCGTTTCTACCGGACGGATTCCTCGAGAAATTCCAGCAAGGGCGGAAGCGGCATCGGCCTTTCCATCGTAAAGAAGATCATTGAGGACCATGGAGGAAAGATCTGGGCCACCAGCAAGCTGGGAATCGGAACAGAGATCCACTTTGTACTCAGAAAGATCGCGGGGGACGCGCAGCAGTAAAATATAATACCCATAACAGGAGGAACTTATATGAGCAAAATTCTGATCGTAGAAGATGAGGAGAGTATTGCAGAACTCGAAAAGGATTATCTGGAACTGTCCGGTTTCGAGGTTGAGATAGAAAATGACGGAGAAGCCGGTTTAAAGCGGGCGATTTCGGAGGAGTTCGACCTCTTTATCCTGGATCTTATGCTGCCGGGAGTGGACGGATTTGAGATCTGTAAGAAGATCCGAGAGACGAAAAACACACCGGTGATCATGATCTCCGCAAAGAAAGACGATATCGATAAGATCCGCGGCCTTGGTCTCGGTGCTGACGACTATATTACAAAGCCGTTCAGCCCGAGCGAGATGGTGGCGAGAGTCAAGGCCCACCTGTCCCGCTACGAGAGACTCATCGGAAGCGGAACCCCGGTGAACGATATCATCGAGATCCGCGGTTTAAAAATCGATAAGACAGCCCGCCGCGTCTATGTAAACGGCGAGGAGAAGAACTTTACGACAAAAGAATTTGACCTTTTGGCGTTCTTAGCCCAGAACCCGAACCACGTCTTCACGAAGGAAGAGCTGTTTTCCAAGATCTGGGACATGGAATCCATCGGTGATATTGCGACCGTTACAGTCCACATCAAGAAGATCCGCGAGAAGATCGAGATGAATACCGCGAAACCCCAGTATATCGAGACGATCTGGGGTGTCGGATACCGGTTCAAGGTATAAGGCAGGGAGAAAAGGAAGATGGACAGAAAAAAACTTTTGGAGGAGACAGAGCTTTTCGTCCTGGACATGGACGGAACCTTCTATCTGGACACGCAGATCCTGGACGGATCCCTGGAATTTTTAAGACAGGTGGAACGTCTCGGAAAGCGGTATGTATTTTTTACAAATAATTCCTCGAAATCTCCGAGGACCTATATTGATAAGCTGGCGAAAATGGACTGCCATATCCGCCGGGATCAGATCATTACATCCGGCGATGTGATGATCGAATATCTGAAAATGTATTATCCGGGAAAAAGGGTTTACTTAGTTGGAACCCCGGACCTGGAGGAAAATTTCCGGGAGAACGGCATTCTCCTCACAAAGAATATGCCGGATGTTGTGGTCATCGGATTTGATATGACTCTGACCTACGAGAAGTTAGAGAGGGCCTGTACCTACATCCGGAGTGGGGCAGTATTCCTGGCAACACATCTGGATATCAACTGTCCGACGCGGGCTGGATTTATCCCGGATTGTGGTGCTATGTGCGCGGCAATCTCACTGTCTACGGGAAAGCAGCCAAAGTATGTGGGAAAACCATTTAAGGAAACTGTGGATATGGTGCTGACACTCACGGGAAGCGAGCGGGAGAAGATATCCTTTGTGGGAGACCGTCTCTATACCGATGTGAAGACCGGCGTGGCAAATGGAGCCCACGGGATTCTGGTGCTCTCCGGGGAGACGAAGGCCGGTGATCTGGAGAACGCTGACACGGTGCCGGATGCTGTGTTTACAGGATTAAAAGAGATGGCGGAAATTATGGCAGAGATGTCGGGAAAATAGAAACCGAAAGCTAAGAGTAATAGGCACATCCTGATGTTTGGGGTGTGCCTTTGCTGCGGGGAGAAAAATCCTGATAAAGTGTTACAGAGAACATACGGTTGTTTGCGCTTGACATTCAGCGGATATAAGTTTAAACTTGAATTATGTGAATTTTCTGCAAAAATAAAGCAAAATGCGAAAAAACGAAACAGTTTCAGTGGGACGTGAAGAATGACAGAAGTCTGGAACTGAAAATTAAGACAAAGGAAGACAACGCTTATGAAGTACAAATTGAGATTTGCTGCCTTTTTCACTGCCATGATCGTATTTAACCTGGCAGCCAACTTTGCCCACCCGGTCACACCGACGGTAATTCAGGAGCTGCAGCTCCACGACTACATGTTTGGAGTGGCGTTAGCAGTTATGCTGATCACAAACTTCCTGTTATCTCCGTTCTGGGGTAAGATCAATAACTATATTTCTTCAAGGCTTTCCTTATTGATCTGTTGTCTGGGATACGGTGTGGCCCAGGTATGGTTTGCCTACGCTACGACGGAACTCATGATCATTCTCGCGAGAATGTTCGCGGGACTCTTCACCGGCGGTATCTTTGTAAGCTTTCTGACCTATATCGTAAACAAGTCAGACCCGGAAGACCAGGGGAAATACCTGACATACAGTGCAACGATCAAGAGCGTGGCCAGCGCTTTCGGCTACATGATAGGCGGATTTTTAGGCGAGTTTTCCGTGCGTCTGGCGTTCTTAGTCCAGGCGGGAACCCTGATCGCGGTGGCAATTGCTTTCTTCCTTATCTGTGAACCGGACAGCACGGCGAATTTAAAGGATATTCCGGCAAAGCAGCTCATGAAGGAAGCGAACCCATTCCAGGCGTTCATCGACAGCAGGAATTTCATGTGCATGGCTTTCGTGTTCCTGTTTGCGATCAACATCTTTATCAACTTCGGAAATACCGGTTTCGACCAGGCTTTTAACTACTACTTAAAGGCACAGCTGGGCCTGACTTCCTCCTACAACGGAATCATCAAGGCGGGCGTCGGTTTCGTATCCTTTATCGCGAACATGAGCCTCTGTATCTGGATCATCAAGAAGACGAACGTCAAAAAGTCTATGGTGGTTCTCACAGCGTTCTGTGCGCTGGCTTCCATCGGAACATTGATATCCGTGAAGATCGGAATCTTCATCCTGTTCAGTATCCTTGTTTACGCTGGCTATTCCGTCAGCGTCCCGGTTCTCCAGAACATGGTGGCAGACCAGGCATCGCCGGAGCAGAAGAACCTCGTCATGGGATTCTTCAACGCGACCCAGTCATTGGGAAGTATTGCGGGTTCCCTGACAGCGGGATTTATCTACTCTGTGAATGCGAAGCTTCCGTTTGCCTGCACCTTCGTGATCTACTCGGTGGGCGTTGCGGCGGCGTTTGGATATCTGTGCTACCACAAAAAAGAGGCTTGATACTGGTTTAAATTAACATACACCCCGGAAGGGCGTGGTACTTAAAAAAGTACCTGCCCTTCCGTTTTTTTAGACATCGTCGCTTGACTTTTTCCTCCCTATGTTATAAGATATTTTACATTTGCACCCTGTATGGCTTGAAATATTAACGAGCCGTCAGTATTGTATATAGAATTCTGTGACCGGTATAGAGATCTGGGAGTCCGTAGGAGTCGTCGAATGAATGTATCCTGGCATGGAATTGTTATGCAGACAACATAGAAAGGATATTGAATGGAAACAATCAGATTTGACGAACTTAATTTAGACCCGCGGATCCTCCGCGCAGTTACAGATATGGGATTTGAGGCGGCGTCCCCGATCCAGGCCCAGGCGATCCCGGTTGAGATGGAAGGCCATGACATGATCGGCCAGGCGCAGACCGGAACCGGTAAGACCGCGGCTTTTGGAATTCCGCTTCTCATGAAGATGGACCCGGAAAACAGAAAGACACAGGCAATGATCCTCTGCCCGACGAGAGAACTTGCGATCCAGGTAGCGGAAGAGCTTCGCCGCCTTGCGAAATACATGTCCGGGATCAAGATCCTCCCGGTCTACGGCGGACAGGAGATCGTAAAACAGATCCGCTCCTTAAAGGGCGGTGTCCAGATCATCGTTGGAACCCCGGGACGTGTGATGGATCATATGAGAAGAAAGACGATCCGCACCGACGCGATCCACACGGTGGTTCTCGATGAGGCGGACGAGATGCTGAACATGGGATTCCTCGAGGACATGGAGACGATCCTCGGTGAGCTTCCTGAGGAGCGCCAGACCGTAATGTTCTCCGCGACAATGCCTCACGCGATCGCCCAGATTGCCCAGAAGTTCCAGAAGGACCCGAAGATGGTTCAGGTCGTAAAGAAGGAACTGACGGTTCCGAAGGTGACCCAGTATTATTATGAAGTAAAACCGAGAAATAAAGTGGAAGTTATGTGCCGTCTGCTGGATCTCTATTCCCCGAAGCTCTCCGTTGCGTTCTGTAACACGAAAAAGCAGGTGGATGAGCTGGTGCAGGCACTCCAGGGCCGCGGATACTTTGCGGAAGGTCTTCACGGAGACTTAAAGCAGGAGCAGCGTGACCGTGTAATGGGAAGCTTCCGAAATGGCGCTACCGAGATCCTTGTTGCGACGGACGTTGCGGCGAGAGGTATCGACGTTGACGATGTGGAAGCCGTATTTAACTACGATATTCCGCAGGATGACGAGTACTATGTACACCGTATCGGACGTACCGGACGTGCCGGAAGAGAAGGACGCGCATTCAGCCTTGCGGTGGGAAGCGAGGTCTACAAGCTCCGCGACATCCAGAGATTCTGCAAGACAAAAATCGTTCCGCAGCCGATCCCGTCCTTAGATGATGTGACTGCGATCAAGGCAGAGAAGATCTTAGATGATGTTCAGCAGCATATCGGTGACGACAGCAATTTAGAGCGCATGACAGATATTATCGAGAAGCGTCTTCTTGCTGAGGATTACACTTCCTTAGAGCTTGCGGCAGCGTTCCTGAAGATGGCCATGGGCGACGATTACGAGGACATCGCGGATGAGGGAAGACCGCTCCGTGACCTTGACGATCTCGACCGACGCGGCGGAAGAAATGACCGCGGAAGAAACGGACGCAGACGCCAGAGAGGCGATGACGAGGAGTACATGGACAGAAAGAACGCCAGAGGCGGCATGACAAGACTGTTCATCAACCTCGGAAAGAATCAGAACGTGAAGCCGGGCGATATCTTAGGAGCCATCGCCGGTGAATCCGGAATTCCGGGCCGTCTCGTTGGAAGTATCGATATGTATGACAAATATACCTTCGTGGAAGTTCCGAAGGAGCAGGCCGATATCGTTATGGACGCAATGAACCATGTGAAGATCAAAGGTAAGAGCGTGCATGTGGAGAAGGCGAACCGGAGATAAGGGCAGTATTGATGTAAAATATGATGTTGGGGTCAAAAGCTTTTGACCCCTCTGATACCGAATTGCTCTGCACTGCGTGCTCCCGCAATTCTCAAAAACATTCGTAATTCGCTCATTTTTCTTTGAAAAATGGCTACTTACTCATGTTTTTGGCGGGTCCCAAGGTCAAAAATTCTCCTGCAAGCAAGCTTGCGTCGAACTTCTGACCTTTTGACCCTGGTATCATAAAATACGGAACTATAGAAATCAAAAACGGGAACCCGGCAGAGTTTGTTTCTGCCGGATTCCCGTTTCCTTTCATATATTACTGTGATTTAACTTCCTTCCAGAGTGCATTATAGAGATCATCCGCCTCGGTTCCAAGATAACTGTAGACCTCAGAATTCTCCAGCTCATCTGTATCCGGGAATACAGATTTATTTTCCTGATATTCCGGATCCAGGATCTCGAACGCTGCCTTGTTCGGGGTTGCGTAGGTGATGTACTCGAAGTTCTTCACCGCGATATCCGGGCGGCAGAGGAAGTTGATCCACTTCTCCGCGTTCTCCTTATTCTTCGCGTTGTCCGGGATGACCCAGGAATCGATCCACAGGTTTGTTCCCTCTTTAGGAAGAACGTACTCAAGATCATAATCGAGATCCAGTGTCTCCGCCTCTTCCTGAAGGTATAACAGCTCACCGGAGTAGATAACACCTACCGCCGCCTCGCCGTTTAACATCTTATCGCGGACCTGGTCCACAACATATGCCTGTACTAACGGCTTCTGCGCCAGGAGAAGCTTCTTCGACTCCTCCAGCTCTCCCACGTCTGTGGTGTTCATGGAATATCCAAGTTCCTTTAATGCAACCATAAACGCGTCGCGGACGCTGTCCTGCATCAGGATCTCGCCCTTTAATCTTTCATCCCAGAGATCCGACCACTTTGTCGGCGCCGGGACTCCAAGCTCTTCCAGCTTCTGGACATTGTAGATAATTCCGACCGTTCCCCATGTATACGGGACAGAATAGCGGTTCTCCGGATCAAACGCCTTTGATTTTTCAAGGTAGACCGGATCGATATTCGCAATATTCGGCACATTCTCAAAGTTGATTTCGGCGAGAAGTCCGTTCTCCACCATCTTCTGGATCATGTAGTCCGACGGACATACCGCGTCGTAGCTGACTGCTCCTGCCTCGATGACCGGATACATCTCCTCGTTTGTCTCAAAGAGGTCATACGTCACATGAATTCCGGTCTCCGCCTCAAATTCATCGATAACACTCTCATCAATATACTCCCCCCAGTTGTAAACGTAGAGTTCGTTGGAGTGGGATGACGCAAAGTGAAGATAGCTTGTATAGCAGACGCTTCCCACGATCAGGAAGGACGCCAGCACGATGGCTGTCTTTCCGTTCCACAACGGCTTCTTTCCTTTATCCGGCACCGTGTTCGGTCCGAAGTTTCCGGCTCCTGCTTTCGTCTGTGGTTTTGCCGGGGCAAAGTTCGTGATGAGAAGCAGCGCGAGGATCGTCACGAAGATCACGGTGGACAGGGCGTACATGGACGGCTTGATGCCGCGGCGCACCTCACTGTAGATCAGGGTGGAAAGTGTATTGATCCCGGCGCCCCTCGTAAAGTGGGTGATGATAAAGTCGTCGAGAGACATCGTAAACGCCATCAAAAAGCCCGATAACACACCAGGCATAATATCCGGGAATACTACCTTGAAAAATGCCTGTAACGGACCGGCGCCCAGGTCCATGGCCGCCTCGTAGGTGTTCCGGCTCGTCTGCTTAAGCTTCGGCATGACGCTCAGCATCACATAGGGCACGTTGAAGGTGATATGGGCGAACAGGATCGTCTTAAAGCCCAGGGAGATCCCGAAGGCGATGAACATCAGCATCAGGGAGATCCCTGTCACGATATCGGAGTTTAGCATCGGGATATTGTTGAGTCCCATGCAGATCGTCCGCGGAAGCTTCTTCATCGCGGAGAGACCGATGGCCGCCGCTGTTCCGAGGATCGTTGCGATAAGCGCCGACAGGAACGCGATCAGTAACGTATTATAGAGGGCATCCATGATCGTGGCGCTCTCAAACATCTGTGTGTACCATTTTAAGGTGAATCCGCCCCACTGGGATCTCGATTTCGAGCTGTTGAAGGACAGGACCATCATGACGAGGATCGGCGCGTACAGAAAGACCAGTACCAGCACCAGATAGAAATCCTCAATAAATTTCTTAAATCTTTCTCTTGCGGTTTTCATCAGAATGCAGATCCCTCCCCATCCTTATCGTATTTTGCGATCATGGTCATGCTGAGAAGGATGAATACCATGAGCACGATGGAAAGTCCGGCACCGAGGTTCCAGTTGCTTCCCTTTGTAAATTCCTGCTCGATGACGTTTCCGATGAGCAGGATCTTGCTGCCGCCCAGGAGGTTCGAGATCACGAAGGTGGTGAGTGCCGGTACGAATACCATCGTGATCCCGCTGACGATTCCAGGAACGCTTAGTGGAAGCAGGATCTTTGTGAGCGTCTGGTAGTTGTCCGCGCCCAGGTCCCTGGCCGCGTTGATCACGTTGTCATCGATCTTCGCAAGGGTATTGTAGATCGGCAGTACCATAAACGGCAGGAAGTTGTAGACCATGCCGAGGATGATGGCCGCCGGTGTGTTGATGATCGCAATGTTCGGCAGATGCAGCATTGTGAGGAAGGTGTTGATCACGCCGTTCTTCTCGAGGAGTGTCTGCCATGCCATGGTTCTTAAGAGAAAGTTCATCCACATCGGGAGAATGAAGATGAATACCACGAAGCTGCCTTTTCCGATATGGCGTTTTCTTAAGATCAGCGCCAGCGGATACGCCAGAAGGAGGCAGATCACGGTGCTGACTCCCGCGAGCGCCAGGGAGAGCCAGAGGGCCTTCAGATGCTCAGAGGAACCGATGGCCAGGATGTTTGCCAGGGTGAATGCCCCGCTGCGGTCCGTCAATCCATAGTAGAATACCATGAGCAGAGGGATCACCGTAAATCCTGCCATCCATATCATATAAGGATAAGCCAGAAATCTGGATGCTTTTCTATTCATTGACTCCCACGGCCTCCTCGTCCTCGGACTCCGGCTTGTTCATGATCTGGATATCGAAGGGATCCACATGAATGCCGACCTTCTGTCCGACCGGGAACATGTCCGTGCTGTGGACCAGCCACTCGTAGCCGTCCGGGGTCGTAACCTCCATCTCGTAGTGGACGCCCTTGAAGATCAGGTGCGTGACAACGCCCTGAAGCGTGCCGTCCTCCGGTTTCACAAGGTCGATGTCCTCCGGGCGGATCACGACGTCCACAGGTTTATTGTTTCCGAATCCCTTATCCACGCAGGCAAACTTCGCGCCGAAGATCTCAACAAGCTCATCGTGGATCATCGTACCACCCACGATATTGCTCTCGCCGATAAAGTCCGCGACGAAGGCGTTCTCCGGCTCGTTGTAGATCTGCTCCGGGGTTCCCATCTGCTGGATATAGCCCTGGTTCATGACGACGATGGTGTCAGACATGGTCAGTGCCTCTTCCTGGTCATGGGTGACGTAGATAAAGGTGATTCCCAGCTCATTCTTCAGCCGGATCAGCTCGTACTGCATGTCCTGGCGGAGCTTTAAGTCGAGGGCACCGAGCGGCTCATCGAGAAGAAGAAGCTTCGGCTCGTTTACGATGGCGCGGGCAATGGCGATCCGCTGCTGCTGGCCGCCGCTCAGGGAATCCACGCTGCGGTTCTCGAAACCGTCCAGGTTTACGAGCTTCAGCGCGTACTTGATCTTATCGTCAATATAGCTCTTTGATTTGCCTTTGATCTTCAGACCGAACGCGATATTCTCCGCAATGCTCATGTGGGTGAACAGGGCATACTTCTGGAAAACTGTATTTAACTGGCGTTTATTCGGCGGTGTGTTTGTGATATCTTCGCCGTCAAAGATCACCTGGCCTTTGTCAGGTTTTTCGAATCCACCGATGATCCTTAAAGTTGTGGTCTTTCCACAGCCGCTCGGACCGAGCAGTGTCACAAAGGAATTTTCCTTTACAGAAAGGCTCAGATCATCAAGGATCAGATCGCCGTCATAGCTCTTCCAAATATGGGACAAATCAATGAGCGGATGCTCCATTCTTTTTTCCTCCTGAATGTAAAAATATTCAAACGTCCTGCTGTCTTTCGACGCAGAACAGCACAAAAAATGACTGTGCGACAAGAATTTCATCTTGTATATTTACTCATGATTTCCATGTTCTGTCAATAGATTTCCGACCCCGTTTCGAAATAAAATCTGAGGTATGTTTTTTCTTTCATACGATTCCCGGAGTTTTTCAGATTTCGATTAACAAACGGGGCAGATTATGATAAAATGAGCATATCTATGAAATTCCGAAACGCTGCCGGACGAGGCATTTTCGGAGAATTGAAAGTAAAGGGGAAATTACCTATGACTGGAAAATACATGGCCTATGTGGGTTCTTATTCCTACACGGGAAAGGCAAAGGGAATCACTGTATATGATGTGGATGTTGAGGCTGGAAAATTCATCTACCGCTGCGAAGTGGAGGTCGATAATTCTTCCTATCTGAAAGCGTCCCAGAACGGACAGATCCTCTACTCCATCGCCGATGAGGGTGTTGTGGCGTTCCGCGTTCTTTCGAACGGAAGCCTTGCCCGCTTAAACAGCGCAAATATCAGGGGCATGCGCGGATGCCATCTCTCAACAAGCAAAGCCGACGACTATATCTTTATCTCCGGTTTCCATGACGGAAAGATCACGGTCCTCAACCTGAATAAGGACGGCGCCGTGGGCCAGATCGCCGACGGCGTTTTCCACAAGGGCCTCGGATCCGTTGCGGAGCGCAGCTTCCGCCCGCATGTGAGCTGCAGCCGCCTGACTCCGGACGAGCGTTTCCTAATGGTGGCGGACCTTGGAATCGACCAGATCAAGGTCTACCGTTTCGACCACAAGGACGGAAAGATCACTCTCGTGGACACGATCCGCTGCGAGCTGGAATCCGCTCCGAAATACTTTATGTTCAGCTCCGACGGACGTTTCTTCTATGTTCTCTATGAGCTGAAAAATATGATCGAGGTTTATTCTTATAAGGAGGGTGAGCGCGTTCCGATCGTGGAGAAGATCCAGACGATTCCTTCTACAGGAAGCAAGCCGAACCAGCTGACCGCAGCCTGCGCGATGCACCTCTCCCCGGATGAGAAGCACTTATTCTGCAGCAACGCCGGAGACAATACGGTATCCATGTACGACCGCGATGATGAGACCGGCATGCTGACAATGCGCTTCTGTCTCCCGATCAGCGGTGATTACCCGAAGGACATCGCGATCTTCCCGGACGGAAAGCATCTGGCATCCATCAACCACGAGGGAAGTATTTCCTTCTTTAAGATCGACTATGAAAAAGGTCTTCTCGTCATGAGCGACCGCAGCATTACGGTCAATGAGCCAAACTGCTGTGAAATTGTAAAGATTGGAGATTAACATAACATGGCAGCAGGTTCTACCATCGGCACAATATTTAAAGTAACGACCTGGGGAGAATCCCACGGGAAGGCCATCGGAGTTGTCGTCGACGGCTGCCCGGCGGGTCTTCCACTGGACGAATCCGATATCCAGAAGCTCTTAGACCGCAGAAAACCTGGCCAGAGCCGCTTTACGACCCAGAGAAAAGAGGGCGATGAGGTCGAGATCCTCTCCGGTGTCTTCGAGGGAAAGACTACAGGAACACCGATCTCCATGATCGTCCGGAACACGGACCAGAGATCCAGGGATTACTCCAATATCGCTTCCTGTTTCCGCCCGGGTCATGCGGATTATACCTTTGAGGAAAAATACGGGTTCCGCGACTACCGCGGCGGCGGACGTTCCTCCGCCCGGGAGACCATCGGCCGCGTCGCAGCAGGTGCCATCGCAGAGAAGTTCTTAAAACAGTTGAATATCTCCGTGACCGCATACGCGAAGTCCATCGGACCGGTGGAAGTCTCCCCGGAGCGGATGGATCTCGCTGAGATCCAGAATAACCGCTTCTGTTTTCCGGATGCGGAGGCAGCAAAGGCAGCAGAGGATTATCTTGACCAGAAGATCGCGGAATGCGACTCCGTCGGCGGTGTCGTCGAGTGCGTGATCTCCGGTCTTCCGGCAGGCCTCGGCGAGCCGGTATTTGAGAAGCTGGACGCGAACCTCGCAAAGGCAATCCTCTCCATCGGTGCCGTCAAGGGCTTTGAGATCGGTGACGGTTTTGCCGCAACAAAGGCATGCGGATCTGAGAATAACGATGAGTTCCGAATGGACGGGGACAAGATCGTAAAGGAGACGAACCATGCTGGCGGCGTTCTCGGAGGAATCAGCGACGGGAGCGATGTGGTATTCCGGGCGGCCTTCAAACCGACCCCGTCTATCGCAAAGTCCCAGGAGACCGTCACAAAGGACGGCGCGAATATCGATCTCGTGATCCACGGGCGCCACGACCCGGTGGTTGTTCCGAGAGCTGTCGTTGTGGTGGAATCCATGGCCGCTATCACCGCTATGGACATGCTCTTAGTGTCCATGACATCCAGACTCGACCTGATCCAGATATTCTTTCAGGTTGAGAATGCGGATGACGGCGATAATTAAATATTTGCATGAAGCCGGACAGTTTTCTGGACGGATTCAAAATATTATGATACCAGGGTCAAAAGGTCAGAAGTTCGACGCAAGCTTGCTTGCAGGAGAATTTTTGACCTTGGGACCCGCCAAAAACATGAATAAGTAGCCATTTTTCGCAGAAAAATGAGCGAATTATGAATGTTTTTGATGATTGCGGGAGTACGAAGTACGGAGCAATCCGGTATCATAGGGGTCAAAATACCTTTTGACCCCAACATCATATTATAAAACTGGCAAAATAATTTCCGGTTACACTATCACAATCATAGGAGAAGAAAGAAATGAAAATCGCAATCGCAAATGACCATTCTGCAGTAGAGCTGAAGAACATCATCAAAGAGCATCTTGAGAGCAAAGGCTACGAAGTATTAAACCTCGGAACCGACTCCACGGAGAGCTGTGACTATCCGGTATACGGTGAGAAAGTCGGCCGTGCTGTCGCTGACGGCGAGGCAGACCTCGGAATCGCTATCTGCGGAACAGGCGTTGGTATCTCCCTGGCAGCAAACAAGGTAAAAGGCATCCGCGCATGTGTCTGCAGCGAGCCGTACACAGCAAAGCTTTCCAGAATGCACAACAACTCCAACATCCTCGCGTTTGGTGCACGCGTCGTTGGAAGCGAACTAGCAAAGATGATCGTCGACGAGTGGCTTGGCGCAAGCTTCGAGGGCGGACGTCATCAGAGACGTGTTGATATGATCATGGATATTGAGAACAAGTAACTGAATCGTAACTGTGAGGGTACTGAACAGTTACACGGAATCTTATTTTATATAGAAGAAAGATCCTGTCTGGAAGCAGCAATGCCTCCGGTCAGGATCTTTTTTGGATATGACCTCAAGAGAGAAGATCATGACAGAACTGACTCTTGCCACGCATTTTAACATGTGTTAAGATTACACCACAAAGGATCATATCCCAAATGACCCAACAGGATAAAGGTCAGAGATAAAGGACATAGATAAAGGAGAATTACGATGGGAATTGTAGTAATCGGAGATGTGTTTATAGATATTAAGGGGTATTCCCTGTCCCCTTATATTCCGCAGGGAAGAAATGCCGGAACTGTGATCCAGATCCACGGCGGCGTTGCGAGAAACGTGGCGGAGAACATCGCAAATATCGAGCTGAAACCGACATTTATCAGTGCGGTGGATGACAACGCCATGGGAGACGATGTGATCCAGAAGCTGAAACGCCATAAAGTCGAAACGAAGTATATGAAGAAGGTCAAGGACGGCATGGGAACATGGCTGGCCGTCTTTGATCATGAGGGAGACGTGGTGGCATCCATCTCAAAGAGACCGGACCACAAGCCCATCGAGCAGATCTTAGATGAGCATGGGGACGAGATCTTTAAGGATGCGGACAGCATTGCGATCGAGATCGATACAGACAAGGAGATCGTGAAAAAGACCTTCATGTATGCGGAAAAGTATCACAAAGAGGTCTATGCGCTTGTATCCAATATGACGATCGCTGTGGAGAGAAGAGATTTTATCCGCAGAACTGCATGTTTTGTGTGCAATCAGCAGGAGGCGGGAATCCTGTTCTCGGAAGACTATGACCATATGACTCCGGCAGAGTTAGCGGCAATTCTTCCGGACCGGATCCGTTCCGCCAAGATCTCCCGCATGGTGGTCACCATGGGAGGAGACGGATCTGTCTTTGTTGATTCGGACGGGCACACCGGAATTTATCCGGGACGTAAGGTAGATATCGTGGACACGACGGGAGCCGGGGATGCGTTCTTTTCCGGCGTCTGCATCGGACTTACCTACGGCAAGACGCTGCAGGAGGCATGCAGAATCGGTACAAGACTTGCGGCAACGGTGATCTGCACGACAGAGAATATCTGTCCGAGATTCATGCCGGAAGAATTTGGACTTACGAGGTAATCGATATGGAACCTATTATTATCGGAGTTGCCGGGGGGTCTGGCTCAGGAAAATCGACATTTACGAACAGGCTCAGGCAGTACTTCGGGGATGATGTTGTCGTGATCTACCACGACAACTATTACCGCAGACAGGACGGGATCCCGTTTGAGCAGCGTGTGAAGGTCAACTATGACCATCCGGATTCCCTGGAGACAGATCTTTTGGTGGAGCACCTAAAGGAGCTGAAAGCCGGAAAGACCATCGAGTGTCCGGTCTACGACTACAGCCAGCACAACCGATCCAGCGAGATCATCAAGATCGAGCCGAGACCGATCATCCTCGTTGAGGGCATCCTGCTTCTCGCCGACGAGCGGATCCGTAGCCTCCTGGACATCAAAGTCTATGTGGAAGCCGACGCTGACGAGCGGATCCTCCGCCGCATCGTCCGCGACGTAGAGGAGCGCGGCCGCGACCTGAAAGGAATCATCACCCAGTACTTAACAACCGTAAAACCCATGCACTACATGTATGTAGAGCCCACGAGGGCTCTCGCCGATATCGTTATCAACAGCGGAAAGAACGATGTTGCGTTCGATCTGTTTGTTTCGAAGATCGGGCAGCTGCTGGAGAGTGCGGGGAATAAAATATGAATATGTGAAGACCGCCTGTTGTCAGTGTTGTGCTGGTGATGGGCGGTCTTCTTTCGCTTTGCGCGGACGCACGAGCCAATTCTGCGTTGACGCACTGGCGCACAAAAATATTAAACCTTACAACGATTGTACAGTTAATGTTTTTCCGCAGAATTTAACTGGAAAAGCATTTACAAATACGTTATACTGAGTCGGGTAAATTTTTAGAGATTTGAAAGGATCACAACTATCATGGAACCATTTTATTATAATCACATGGACAAAGAGCGACAGGCTGTTTACCGTGCCATGCAGCAGGGACTGTTAAGCCTTGCTGACTCTTTCCAGATCCCCCGGATCGACGGTCACGCCTTAAGCGATATTTTTTTTGAGCTCCGCCTTGACCACCCGGAGATTTTCTGGGTGTCCAGCTTTAAATACCGGTATTTCGCGGATTCCCCGAATCTGATCTTCATCCCGGAATACCTTTTTGAGAAGAGCAAAATCAAAGACCACCAGAAAGCCATGAATGCCCGGGTGGAAAAGCTCGCAAGACCGGCGGCAAAGCTCCCGGAGCTGGAAAAGGAAAAGTATATCCACGATTTTATCTGTGAGAATATCCACTACGATAAACTGAAAAAGCCCTATTCCCATGAAATTATCGGACCGTTGGGTCATGGTGTCGGCGTCTGCGAGGGGATCGCAAAGTCGGTCAAGATCCTCTGCGACGCGCTTGGAATCTGGTGTATGATCGCCTTATGCGGAAACAATCCGGAAAAAGGGATCAAGTACCGCCATACATGGAATATCGTGAAGATCGGTAAGACTTGCTATCACCTGGATGCCACCTTCGACAACAGCCTTGGAAAATGCGTTGAGACCGGCGGTGAGATCCGCTACGACTACTTCAATCTGGACGATAAGGCGGTCTTCCGCGACCATGAGCCGTTGATCGCCCCCGCCCCGGCCTGTACGGACGGTGATCACTTTTACTATAAAGAGAAAAAACTTTCCTTCACAAAGACGGAGGAAGTTTACAAGCGCTCCCTGCAGACTGCAAAGAAGAATAAAACACTTACATTCCACTGGCGCGGCGGCTACCTGACCCGTGAGGTTCTGAAAGAACTCATTGAACTTATCGAAAAAGCCGGAGCCGAGCAGAACAAGACCGCTCATATCCAGCTCAACTGGCCTCAGGCAGTTCTGCGGATCCATTATACGGATGAAAGATCCCAGGCTGTCGTCACCATGGAAGAAGCCAATGAGGGGGAAGAGTCCTGATCTCGTTACTCCACATAGATAAGGATTTCCGAACTGAAAAGCCTGCATGCTGCAGCGGAGGCATCCGGCACTGACGATCCAGAACGAAAAAAGAACATATAAATTTTCGACAGCATATTTACATGCTGTCTTTTTTTGCTTATAATGACGGTACAAAAAATAATCACTGTTAATAAGTGAACCTGTCGATGGCAATCGTGCCGGAATTCAGATGGGACAGTGGAAAATTACGGCTGTACATACACAGGCAGCTGAAAAAATTTACATCAGGGGAGAAAAACGTATGGGAAAAGAAAAGATAACGGATCAGGCGATGTATGATTTCTATGGAAAAATGCCGTTGAAACGTGCGATTCCACTTGGACTCCAGCATGTATTGGCGATGTTTGTCGGAAACCTGACCCCGCTTCTTATTATCTGCGGCGCATGCGGAATCAGTGGAAGCGAGGAGTTCGCCCATCTTCAGGTCTGTCTTTTACAGAACGCGATGTTTGTAGCGGGAGTTGTGACTCTGGTCCAGCTCTATGCGATTGGTCCGATCGGAGGTAAAGTTCCGATCATCATGGGAACCAGCTCCGGTTTTATCGGAGTTTTCAAGAGTGTGGCGGACACTATGGGCGGCGGACTCGCCACCTATGGCGCGATCATGGGAGCGTCAATTCTCGGCGGTCTTTTTGAGAGTGTTCTCGGATTCTTTATCAAGCCGCTGCGTAAATTTTTCCCGGCAGTTGTAACGGGAACGGTTGTATTGTCCATCGGACTGTCCCTGATCTCCGTAGGGATCAATTCTTTCGGCGGCGGAAGCGGCGCGAAGGACTTTGGCTCTATGGAGAACCTTCTCCTGGCGATCTTTGTCCTTGTGGTGATCCTTACTGTGAAACACTGGACCAACGGAATGGCAAGCAACTCCGCAATTCTCATCGGAATCATTGCGGGATATATTGCGGCATTTGTTATGAGCCTGGTTCTTCCGACAACGGGAATCACGGCAGACGGAGCCGAGTACACGAAAGCATGGGTACTGAACTGGGATAAAGTCGCCCAGGCAAGCTGGATCAGCATTCCGGAATTTCTTCCGGTGAAGCCGGTGTTTGATGCCCGTGCCATCGCGCCGATCCTCATCATGTTTATCGTAACAGCTGTTGAGACGGTCGGAGATATCTCCGGTGTTATTGAAGGCGGAATGAACCGTGAGGCGACAGACAAGGAGCTTTCCGGCGGCGTGATCTGCGACGGTATCGGATCTTCTTTCGCGGCACTGTTTGGAATTCTTCCGAATACCTCCTTCAGCCAGAACGTCGGACTGGTTACGATGACAAAAGTAGTGAACCGTACCGCTCTCGCGACAGGCGCAGTATTCCTGATCCTCTGCGGTCTTGTTCCGAAGCTGGGCGCCATCGTTTCTATTATGCCGCAGGCTGTTCTCGGCGGCGCAGCCGTTATGATGTTCTCATCCATCGTGATCAGCGGAATCCAGCTGGTCACAAAGGAGAAGATGACAGCGAAGAACCTGACTATCGTTTCTGTAGCGCTTGGAGTTGGTTATGGAATGGGAGCGAACACGGCAATCTTAGCTCAGACCCCGCAGGCGATCCAGCTGATCTTCGGCGGTTCCGGAATTGTTCCGGCGGCTATGGTTGCAATTTTGTTGAATATTGTGCTTCCAAATGATAAAAAATGATGGGATTTGCGCTGAACGTTTATAAAATACTTGAAATCGTTAAAATGACCCGATCAAGTACGTTGAAAATTTTTTGATAAGAAATCTGTGCGCAGGGTTAATAAAAAAGCGGAATTTATCCGGGCGATACCGAGGTGTCGCTTACCGGTTAAATTCCGCTTTTTTTAGTTGCTCCAGTTCTGCCGGGGTGTCCGCGTCAGCGAGTTCCAGAGGATCACCTGCGGGGAAATACCGGACAACGTCGGGATATTTTTTCAGCAGAACATTGCCGCCGTGATTGTCCGGGAGTGTGAGAAGCTCCTCAAAATATCGGTTCCCGAAAAGAATTGGGTTTCCAGGAATTATAGAATCATCCTCAGCGATAGCTGCCAGGCGGAAAATCGGAGAGGCAGTTTGATAATACTGAGAAAATGTTATTACCATAGCTTCAAGTGTCTCTTTTGTTAACAGCGGCTGATCCCCCAGCGCAAACATACACCCCGCAAGTTCCGGATATTCCTTCAATAAGGCAGACAGTCCAAGAAGGACCGTGTGATTTCTGTAGGGCATTGCATGCAGAAGGACCGGAATCTTTCGCTCTCGACAAAATGCTTCAACTTCCCTGGATCTCGTCACAACGATCCGGGCAGCAAAAAGTGCACCGTCGGTGGCGGATAAGATCCGGTAGATCATTGGCTTTCCATTGAAATCTGCCATAAGTTTATTGGAACCAAATCTTTTTCCAAGCCCGGACGCCATGATCACGCATCCGATGGGCAGAAGCGGATGATCCAGGTCGTAAAGGAACACGTCGTTCCGTGCCCTCAGTGCATCGAGAAACGGTGTGGATTGGCTGCGGAGAACAGCGATGACCTGTTTCTGGTCAAAAAGACGGAAAACAGCATCGCAGAATTCCGGGCAGGAGCTTTCCAGATAGCCGAGTTCGTCGATTACCGCCCATTGGGAAGCGGACTCAATGGAGCGGGTTATAGAAGTGATGCCGAGCCCAAGGAAGCCATCCATAGCCGGTGTCATTTGGTTGCCGGATCGTTGAGCATCAGGATGCGCAGAATCAGCAGTACAAGCTTTTTGTACAAAACTATCTGCAGGGAAATTTGGAACAGCGAAGGACTTAGGTGGATGGCAGGATCCGATTCTCGCAGTTTCACCAGTAAGATTATCTGTCAATTCCACACGGTCGCGCGGAAACGCCTGCGTTGTAAATCCTGGAAATGGTCCTAAATCAGAAAAGTACGGCAGTGCCAGAATTTCTCTCAGCAGCGTGCTCTTCCCGATTCCCCGGCTGCCAGTTATGACCAAATGCCGTTTTTTATGAATACCTGCAGCTGCCGCTGTTTCAGACACAAATTTATTCCCCGTCTTCTCCCCCATCTGCATATTTAGAAAAGATCTGAGTATAGAGCCCGCGGCTGCTCTGAATACAGGCGTCACGGTAGGTTTCATAGTCATGTAAAAACTCCTTTGCTTTCGGCGTCAGGACACTTCCTCCGCCGCCTTTTCCGCCGATCCGGCGGGCCGTGAGCGGAAAACCGAGATTCTTTTCAGCTCGCCTCGTGATGGCAAGTGCCTTCGTATACGCCATCCCCATAGACATCGCCGCCGCCCGCAGCGAACCGGTCTCCTCGATCAGATGGAGCAGACGGCAGGGACCTTCACCAAAGAATCGGAGGTGGTCATCGTCGCAGAGAAAAACTCGGATGTCGGATATCATGGAGAACACCTTCTTTCAAGAATTATTATGATCATAATATGTGACTGTGAGGATACTGAACAGTTACCATAATATCATAAATGCCAATCTGGAAACAGTAAAATTATTCAGCACTGCGGGAGAAAGATCCGCAGCAGAATCATTACAGAAGGGGAAGCAGGATGAGCCGCTTATGGTTCGAGATTTCCGGATCCGCAACAGCAACAAGTCTTACCGCCCCATAAATTTCAGAAAACGCCTTTTCCATATCATGGACAGAGTCAGTTTTTGGCTGCAGCGTGCAGATCAGGCGGCCATCTTTTAAAAGCATCAGCGTGTCACAGCAGGCAAGCGCCAGAACCGGGTCATGAAGGCAGATCAGACCAGCTTTTCCAGGACGCCCATGCACTAATTCCATGATCATCCGCACCATCCGGTACTTATTTCCGAGATCCAGCGAGTTGTCCGGCTCGTCGAAGAGCAGTAGCTTCGTGTCTTCCACCAGCGTCCGGGCCAGGATCACAAGCTGCTTTTCTCCACCGCTGAGCGTCAGATAATCCCGGTCTGCGAGACCAGCCATCCCGACCTGTTCCAG
Source organism: Pilosibacter fragilis (assembly GCF_032490495.1). NCBI lineage: Bacteria > Bacillati > Bacillota > Clostridia > Eubacteriales > Clostridiaceae > Pilosibacter > Pilosibacter fragilis. Next base: position 86,507 of record NZ_JAVYJB010000004.1, read on the forward strand.
AGCCCGGAGTGCCGCCGCTCTCATATCCGTGGACGGCTGGCTGAGCAGCTTTAATTTTGGATAAAATCCCATCAGCACCACATCTATGGCACTCATGGAGATCGAGATCCCGCTCTGCTGCGGAATATAGCTGACCCGCCGTGCCAGTTCCTTTGAACGCAGTCCGGCGAGCTCAGCACCTTCAAGAAAAACATGCCCGTCATGGGGCAATTCCCCGCAGATGGCCCGGAGAAGTGTGGTCTTTCCACCTCCGTTTGGCCCCAGAAGTCCGATCACACGCCCTGGTGTGTCAACAGAAAAGGAGACATGATCCAGGATCTGCCGTCCGCCGAGACAGAGGGAGATATCCTGAACAGAAAAAAAATCAGCCATTTTGACTCAGCTCCTCCTTTCCGAGAGAATCAGATAGATCAAAAACGGTGCACCGAGAAGCGATGTGAAGATACTCACAGGCAATTCCACCGCAGTCAGGGACTTCGCCAATACGTCCGCAGTGAGCAGCAGGACACTTCCGATGATCCCGCTCAAAAGACAGGATGACCGCCTGTTGTGCCCGGTGAGAAGTCTCGCCGTGTGCGGGGCGAGAAGACCGATAAAACTGATAAGCCCCGTGACGCTGACTGCGGCAGCCACCGTGAGTGTCGCGAGGAAAAGCACGAAAAACCTGGTCTTCTGGACAGAGACACCCAGCATTCGTGCCTCGTCCTCCTGCACCGACAGCGCCAGTATATGGCGGTGGAGCAGGAAAATAACGGCGGAGCTAAACAGAATGATCACAACAGGGAACGGGATCTTCGAGGCAGTGACGCCCGCAAGACTTCCCATGATCCAGTATTCGATGGAAGCCAGCTGTTTTTCCGGGTCAGCCATGAGCTTCAGCACCATGAGAAATGTCTGCGCCAGGGAGTGGACCGCGATCCCCGCGAGAACAATGGAAGAGTGTTCCTTTACTGGGGAAAGGGCGGTGAGTCCAAGGGACAGACAAACTGCGAGAAGTCCGCCGACAAACGCGAAGACCGTGGTGGACGGCGATGCAGCGGAGGTAAAAAGGATTGCGAAGGCGGCACCTGCGCTGGCACCGGAAGAGACGCCGATGATATCGGGGGACGCCAGCGGGTTCCGGAAGACCGTCTGGTAGACGAACCCGGCCACACCGAGGCCAAAGCCGCCGACGAGTCCCATGAGGGCGCGGGGCAGGCGGAGTATGGTAAAAGTGCGGACCGCCATTGGTTCCCCTGCGCAAAGATCCGCCAGGGAGATCGGGTACTTTCCGGTAGTCAGTGCTGAAACAAAGGCGATGACAAGAAATGTCATCGCCAGAGTTAAAATTGCCATTGTCCGGTTGGAATCAGTTTGCGCTTTCCGGAGTGAAGCCATAGAATGTTTCATAGAAATTCTTTTCTGTAGTCTTGAAATCGTCTTCAGTTACAACGTCCGGGTGAAGAATGGAAGCGACATAGTAGCTGCCTAAAAAGCTTGCCGGTACCGGGGAATCGAGAGCTTCGATGTCGCTCGGGATCTGGGCAATGTGTCCTTCTTTTACAGCTGTGCAGTCAGCGAGAGCGGAATCGTTCAGAACAGAGTCAACATCGTAGTCAGCGTCAGCAGCGAGTACGATGTAGTCTGGGTTCCAGGAGAGAATCTGCTCGTAGGAAGTATCTGCCCAGTATGTATCAGTGATGTCGGAAGCCGCGTTCACGCCGCCGGCGTTCTCGATCAGGGTGGACTGATACATCTCCGGACCAGCGGTCTGTAACAGAGCGCTGTTGCCTGCAAGGTATACGGACGGAGTCTCAACGCCGTCGAGGGATTTCTTTAAGCTCTCAAGAGCGTCGGAGATCCAGTACTCCAGCTCCTGGCCTTTCTCAACTACGTCTGCGGCTGTGGAGATCATGTCGATGGTCTCGAATAACTTTGTCTGGTCTTCCGGATTTACAGCGATTACGGTGAGACCAAGCTCTTCCATAGCCGGGATGGAATCTTTTAACTTTGTCGGAACGATCACAAGGTCCGGCTTTAATGCGGCACAGCCCTCAAGGTCAAACTCTTTCGCTGTTCCGACAGACGGGAGTTCTGTGAGTTCCGGAGCGCTTAATTTGTAGATGTTTCTCTTGTCGGCCTTTGCCTCAACGCCGACTAACTGGTCATCGAGACCAAGGGCGATCATCAGGCTTGTGGAGATATAGTAGCCGCTGACGAAGGATTCCGGATGTTTCTCGATCGTAACCTTACGGCCAAGATGGTCGGTGATGGTGACTGGATAGGTGACAGTCATTTCGTCGCCGGCCGCCGCAGATGTCTCAGCTGCGGATTCGGATGCGGCTTCTGTGGTAACTTCAGCAGCTGTCTCAGCCGCGGTCGTCGTGGATGCAGTGCTGTTTCCACATGCAGTTGTGCTCACGGATAATGCGAGAGCTAAGAGCAGGGCGGAAAGCTTCTTGAGATTTTTTTTCATGATCTTTTGTCCTCTTTCAATATTTTTGTGTTGAAATTTCGTTATGTTTTTTTAACTACAACGGAATTATAACAGAAAGTATGTTAAAATTAAAGTATATTTTACAACTGTTCGATAGGGATTACACGCTTGTCTGCGCAGGCTGTGAAAATGCTGGACAGATATGAAGTTTTTGTAGCGACAAGGAGCAAAGAATGAGAGTTATCAGGGAATATAAACGTGCGGAAAGCCTGGAAGAGGCATGGCAGTTAAATCAGAAGAAGAGCAACCGCGTGCTCGGCGGTATGGTCTGGCTGAAAATGGGAAAGATGCAGATCGGTACGGCGATCGACCTCTCCAGTCTCGGACTTGACACCATCGAGGAGACGGGGGAGGAATTCCGGATCGGCTGCATGGTGACACTGAGAGACCTGGAGCTTGATCCGGGACTCAATTCATACACGGACGGCGCGGCGAGGGAGTCCGTGCGCCATATCGTCGGGGTCCAGTTCCGGAATCTCGCGACAGTGGGTGGAAGTATTTATGGAAGATACGGATTTTCCGATGTGCTGACGATGTTTTTGACCATGGACAGCTATGTGGAGCTTTATAAAGGCGGGATCATTCCGTTAAAGGAGTATGCGAAGATGCCGTATGACAGGGACATCCTGGTGCGGCTCATCGTGAAGAAAGAAAAGGCAGCGTTCGATTACCAGTCTGTCCGCAACAGCCAGACAGACTTTCCGGTACTGACCTGCGCGGCGGCAAAGACGGAGGCAGGATACCGGTTTTCCATCGGGGCGAGACCTGGAAAGGCAGTACTTTTTGAACTTGCAGACGCGGATATTCAAGCCGCAGATGTGGAAAACATGGCAGAAAATGCGGCGAAATGTGTAAAAGAACAGGTCGAGACCGGCTCCAACACGAGAGGAAGCGCGGAGTACCGGAAACACCTGGCGGGAGTTCTGGTAAGGAGAGCTGTCTGTAAGCTGGCGGGAAAATAAGAAAGAATTCCAGCCGGATCAATCAGATGAAAGTGAAAAAAATTTATAGAGGAATTATATCATGAACATTACCATGACATTAAACGGAAAGAAGATCTCCGCCGACATCGACGCGGACATGCTTTTGATCGATTTTGTGCGGGATCACGGATGCTACAGCGTGAAGCGCGGCTGTGAGACATCAAACTGTGGTCTCTGCACCGTATTTTTAGACGAAAAACCTGTTCTCTCCTGCTCTGTGCTGGCGGCGAGAGCGGATGGAAGAACGGTTACAACACTGGAAGGCCTCCAGGAAGAGGCGGCAGAATTCGGTGCGTTTATCGCCGACCAGGGAGCGGAACAATGCGGATTCTGCAACCCGGGATTTATCATGAACGCCCTGGCGCTGTTCCGGGAAATAGAATATCCGAATGAGGACGAAATCAAGGAATATCTGGCGGGCAACTTATGCCGCTGTTCCGGCTACGAGGGACAGCTCCGCGGCATCCAGGCGTTCCTGGAATGGAAGAAGGAAAAGAACGGAAAGGAGGCGGCGGAGGCATGAAATATGTAAACAAGCCGGTGCGCAAAAAAGACGCTATGCAGCTCGTGACCGGAAAGCCGGTCTACATGGATGATATCGCGCCGAAGGACTGCCTGATCGTAAAGCTTCTCCGCTCGCCCCACGCAAATGCGATCGTGACTTCTATCAACAAAATCGCGGCGATGAAGGTGGACGGCATCGAGGCGATCTACACCTGGGAGGATATCCCGCAGGACGGAAGACGTTACACACAGGCAGGCCAGACCTACCCGGAGATGAGTCCCTATGACCGCCTGATCATGGACCGCCATGTCCGGTATGTGGGCGATGTGGTCGCCATCGTGGCAGGACGGGATGGGAAGTGCGTGGACAAGGCGCTGAAGCTCATCAAGGTCCAGTATGAAGTTCTTGAACCGATTCTGGATTTCCACAAGGCGAAGGACAATAAGATCTTAGTACACCCGGAAGACAACTGGGAGAGCCTTGTTCCGGTTGGGGCGGACAATAAGAGAAATCTTTGTGCCCACGACGAGACTGGATCCGGGGATATCGAGGAAGTCTTAAAGAACAGCGATGTGATCATCGACCACGTCTACCACACAAAGGCATGTCAGCAGACTATGATGGAGACGTTCAGGACCTTCTGTACCATCGACACCTACGGGCGTCTGAACGTGGTGAGCTCCACCCAGATCGTGTTCCACTGCAGAAGGATCCTCGCGAACGCCCTGCATATTCCAAAATCCATGATCCGTGTCAGCAAACCGAGGATCGGCGGCGGATTCGGGGCGAAGCAGACTTCCATCAGTGAAGTCTACCCGGCATATGTGACATGGATGACGAAGAAGCCGTCGAAGATCATCTTCACCCGGGAGGAGAGCATGACCGCCTCCACTCCGCGGCACGAGATGGAAGTCCATGTGCGCCTCGGCGCCAGCAAGGACGGAATCGTCAACGGAATCGACATGTACACGCTGTCCAACACCGGTGCCTACGGTGAACATGGACCGACGACTGTGGGACTTTCCGGACATAAATCCATCCCGCTTTATGGAAAGGCGAAGGCATTCCGATTCGTCAGCGATGTCGTGTATACAAACGTGATGTCCGCCGGCGCCTACCGCGGATACGGTGCCACCCAGGGTCTTTTCGCTGTGGAGTCTGCCGTGAATGAGCTGGCGGCGAAGCTGCATATGGATCCGTTTGAACTGCGGATGAAGAACATCGTCAAAGAGGGCGATGTGATGCCGGCGTACTACGGGCAGGTAAACACCAGCTGTGCCCTGGACCGGTGTCTGGAGCGCGTGAAGAAGATGATCGACTGGGATAATAAGTACCCGGTCCGCGATATGGGAAACGGAAAGGTCCGGGCCGTCGGCATGGGAATGGCGATGCAGGGCTCAGGTATCACATCGGTTGACGTGGGAAGTGCGACGATCAAGGTGAATGACGACGGATTTTATACATTAGCCATCGGGGCGGCGGACATGGGAACAGGCTGCGATACGATCCTGGCTCAGATCGCGGCGGAGGTCCTGGACTGTTCCATCGATGAGATCACGGTATTCGGCGCAGACACGGATACATCGCCTTACGATTCCGGATCCTATGCGTCCAGCACAACGTATGTTACCGGTAAGGCAGTAGAACAGTGTGCGCTGAAGGTGCGGGAGCAGATCTGCAAGCTAGGCGCGGAACTGTTAAAGTGTCCGGAAAGTGAAGTCGTGTTTGATGGAAAATTTGTGAAGCACGAGAATTCAAAGGAGATACAGGTCTCCCTCACAGATATCGCCACCGCCTCCCAGTGCGGCAACAATATCGCCCTGGAAGCCACCGTGACGAACAGCTCCCCGCTTTCTCCGCCGCCGTTTATGGTCGGCGCTGCGGAGGTTGAGGTGGATCTTGAGACCGGAGAGGCGAAGGTCATCGATTACGCGGCTGCGGTAGACTGTGGAACACCCGTAAATCCGAACCTTGCGAGAGTCCAGGCGGAAGGCGGTATTCTCCAGGGAATCGGCATGACACTGACAGAAAATATTACCTATAATAAGAAGGGAAAACTTGCGGAGAACTCCCTGATGCAGTATAAGATCCCGACCCGTATCGATATCGGACATATCTGTGTAGAGTTTGAGAGCAGCTACGAGGATGCGGGACCGTTTGGCGCGAAATCCATCGGTGAAGTCGTGATCAATACACCGCTTCCGGCTGTGTCGGATGCGATCTTTAACGCCACAGGAACCAGGTTCTACGAACTCCCGATCACACCGGAAAAGATCGCCATGGCAGTGGCAGAACGGGAGAAAGAACAGGCCTGATCTGGTGACATAATTTGGACAATAGAACGCCATGTGACCATATGTTATAAACAAAGAGTACAATTGTCTGTAACTTTACAGTTACAAGTACCCAATGTAACAAATAACCAGCCGGGGAATAACAGAATAACGGAAAATGTCATCGGGTACCCCGGTTCAACGAAGAAAGCTGGGGGTGAGTATGGCGAAAAGAAAGCAGAAAATGAAGAGACTGGATCATGGAGGATACTCGTTAGTAGAGCTGATGGTGGTAATTGTCATCATGGTGATCCTGGCTTCTGTGAGCATTGGAGTTTATAATGGTTACGTAAATCGCGCGAGGAGCGCAGTGTTCTATGAAAAGGGACATCGGATCGCGGAAGCGTTTAAAATTTGTGAAGCAGAATATGGTCTTTCCGGAGAATTCGATAAGCGTGAGATGGCGGAAGAAATCGGAAATATAATGAAAAAGCCGAATGATCCGGACAGCCCGCTCTATCTGTATGTGGGAGAAGACACGGATGACTGTACTGATTTCACCCTTTCCTTCAAGAATACCGGAGATGGAAAAATGGAGATCAATGGATTTACCTACACTGCAGATACGTATGAGATCAGATGGACTGAGGACGACGGCGTGAAGGTAACGATGGAGTAAGAAAAGGCCAGCAGCTCTTTAGATAAGCAGAGTTGCTGGCCTTTTCAGCAGTCAGATATTTAGAAGAAGCTGCCAACGGTGGAAGCTGCCGGTCTCACATACTCAGAAGAAATTACTGGCAGGGTGGAAAGAAGCGGTCCCCACGCGGTATGAGCAGCGCCTTTGGACCATCTTAAATATCCGCAATCATACCGGCAGATTCCAGAAAATAGAACATCAGGCTGACGGCGAGAAGGTCTGCGCAGCCGCCGGGACTTAAGTTGTCTGTGATGTACTGATGGTCCAGGGAGTTCAGGGTCTCTTTAAAATTTTCTTTTGTGACAGTGGAGAGCAGGCGCTTTGCCTGCTCTTTGCTTTTTTTCGCAAGCTCCGGCCCCCCCCTGTGAACCATATTGGTGTCGTCAACTTCAGAGATCAGGGTGAGAAGAGCCATGGCGGCGGCGTCATTTAAAGAGAAACCGGAGAAAAGCCATTTTTTCAGGGATGGCAGACCGATCTGGACTGCGGATGGGAAACCGGCAGCCGCCTCACCGCGGGCACCCTGGATACCGTAGGCGGTAAAGATGCGTTCCCCGTTCGTAGAAAGTGATACGAAATGTGTTCTGACGTCGGGGGCAGAAGCGCTTTGCGGATCGGACTGCATCTTGTCAGGTGTATGTCCGGAAATATGTTGGATTTCGGAACCGGGAAGCGGAGTCTGCACGTTCGGAAGTCGATGCAGATCTGCGAGAGAGCACTCCCCTAACTTCCTGCATTCCTGAAGCACATCCTCCAACGGCGGCGGAAGCTCCTGACCCGCGTGAACTTTTCCAAGCGCCCCGCAGAGGATCGCCGAGGCAAAGACAAGCCCCTTGTGGGTGTTGATCCCGCCCGTGGCGGAGAACATAGCGGCTTCGGCCCGTTGTCCGGCGTAGCGCAGCCGCTCAAAAAGCTGCCTGTCCGACTCACTGCTGTGATCCCATCCCAGGCAGAAGAATTCCCGGAACCAGGGGATCAGGGAGGCGCTGCTGTCAAGGAATGTAAAAAAGTCCATATCTTTGTGGGAGCCGGAGTTGTTCCGGTCCACCAGTCCCGGCTTCGGGGTGGTTGAAACCTCGTAGAGCAGTCCCCGTACCGCCGCGGAAGCCGCCTGATCAGCCGCCCGGTCCCGGAAGAATTCATGGAAGAGCTTTGCCGTCTGCCATTGGATCAGCTCCATGGAATGGGACTTTTTTTGTGCGCAGACATGGGCATCTTCCCCGCAGACAAGACAGGTTCTGGGGAGAAGTCCGAGATCATGCCGCTTTACGGAAATTCCATCGGGACCGCAGACGTCAAGGTTGAAGAGACGGCCCAAAGGGTGGCTTTCCTCGACGGAGACGAGAAATTTTTTGACCTGTATGGCCTGGGACTTTAAAAGAAAGAACGCGCAGTCACCGGTATTTTTCTCATAAACCTCCGTTTTCAGAACAGAGAAACGGGAGAGGCGGTCAGACAGTTCCCGTACTTCCTCCTGGAATGCCGCCCGGGCGAAGGGAAACGTCTTGACTGTCCCGGCAATATTTAAGGAAAACTCCACAAGACAGATCTCCCCGCCGGGGGTAAGAAGTTCCCATTTTTTCAGGACACGCTGGTCTCTGACGGCGCGAAGTTCCCCGGAAGTCACCGGTGAGCCGGTAATTACATTATTTAGGTTCATAAAAAACACTCCATTTGGAATTTAATTCGAACTCCCTGAATGCAGAAAATGCTGTGCAAAGACTTTTTGAACGCAGATAAGCATTCCCCCGCTTCAAGTGCGCGGAGCACTAAGCGGTGAGTGAGTGGGATGCTTATGTCAGTGGGAGTTGAAAGCTCCCACTGGCAGATCGCGAAGCGACTGCGTTCATGAGCAAGTAGCGAAGCGGATTGCGAATGTCCGCTTTACTTTCGCACAGCATTTCAGCTATCATGCATCTGGAAAAACGTCAGAGAACAGAATTGGCAGGAGAATTCGCAGTTACTTAAAGCTTTCCTTTAAATACTTCGCCGTACACTCCGGCACCAGCGACAGAACTTCGTCGGTCACGCCCTGCTCATCCAACAATTTCCGAACTCTGGAAGCACTGATGACCTCCGGCTTTCCATCCGGTCCCTCTGTGGTGATCCGGTCGATCTTGATGAAGGAGATGCCGTATTTTGGGAGAATGCGGATCATTGCCTCGTTGTAGCGTCTTGTTACCGGATCAAAAGGCTCTTCTCCGGCGAAACGTTTTGTAATATGAAGGATCGGAGCGATCCTCGACGCGAACAGCGTGATGTCGAGCTCACTCTGGATCTTCGCCGCGTCCTCGCAGTCCTTTAAGAAGTAGGTCGGGAATGTAGCGTTGGAGATCATATATGGACCGGATGGATGTACGATGACATTTGGAAGATGATCGGTTCCTTCACGGACAAGGCGGAGCCGGTCTGCAAACGGGAAACAGGAACGGTTCTCCTCAACCACGAAGATATGGAGCAGGGAACATGATTTTGCCGCATAAGTGATCAGCGCGAGATGACCTTTCGTGAAGGGATTGCAGTTCATGACGATACAGCCCACGTTCTCATCGGTATCTGTCCCGGCGAGAAATTTCTTATAATAGTTGTCCAGTCCGGATTTCTTATTTTCCAGCATCAGGACAGCTTCTGTCTCTGCCAGAGGATAAAATCCGCAGGATGTGAAAAGCACTTTGTTCTTCGGTCTGGTGATCACAAAAAGATCGTAATGCCCTGCCTCAAACCGGTTTTCGACAAGTCTGGACACGAGACTTCCGAGAGCATTCTGTCCTCTGAGACTCTCATCCACCGCAAAGCATTTTAAAAGATTTCCTGCGCAGCATCCGCATCCGGTGAGATTCTCATCGGAATCAAACACGCCGAACGCCGCTTCGATATCGTCCTCATAATTTAAATGATGCTTTGCGAGAAACTCCACAAGCATCTGTCTGTCATGGGAAAAACCAAGGGATAATTCATGAATACTGAGTTCTGTCATATAAAAGCACCTCCAAATGAGATAAACAGCAATGATGTCGTAATGGGACTATGAATATAGTATAGATGAAAAAAGGATAGTTTTCCAGAGAAAAGGCAGAGAAAAAAAGGGAAAATTGTAACAGGAAATTCACGGTTTGTCATTGGACTATACCAGATGTCATGACGGCTTTCGTTTCGAATTCTGCGGCACTTCGCACGCTTTAACAGTTTTATCAGTTCTGAGGTTTTCATATAGATTTCTTCTTTGATTATGACAGGTGCAGATGTGTTAGTCAATGAAAAATAGACACGTATTTATACGTGCAGAAAAATGAAATAGATTGTGTTAATAACTGCAGAAAAATGGTTAAGTGGACGAGCAGGTCCGAATGAGTCAGAGCAAAAGAAATAAGAATTGCTGTCAGATATCCATACCTTAGCATGTTATAGAAGATTTTATAATTTGCCCTGGCGTTCCAAATGTGGTACGATAAGAAAAACAGTTCAGGAAGAACTGTGAGTTTACGAAAAGATACGAGGAACATGACATGCTGCATCTATATTTCGCCCCATTAGAGGGAATCACAACATATCCATACAGGAATCTGCACCACAAGTATTTCGGTGGTGTGGACAAATATTTTACACCGTTTCTGGCACCGGGACCGGAGCAGGGGATGAGCGTGAAGGAGATGCGGGATGTGCTGCCGGAGAATAATGCGGGGGTACCGGTGGTGCCGCAGATTTTGACGAACCGGGCGGGAGATTTCCTTCTGGCATCAAAGAAATTGGCAGAGATGGGATACCGGGAGATCAACCTGAATCTTGGATGTCCGTCGGGGACGGTCACAGCGAAGAAAAAAGGTTCCGGTTTTTTACTTTACCCGGATGATCTGGATCGTTTTTTTGATGAAGTGTTCTCGGATGCGTCGGTGAGAAACGGGGAGTTCCAGATCTCTGTTAAAACCAGGATCGGAAAGAATGAAGTGGAAGAGTGGCCGGAGATCATGGCGGTCTACAACCGGTATCCGATCAGCGAGCTGACAGTGCATCCGCGAATCCAGAAGGAGTTTTATAAAGGCGTTCCCCATCTTGATGTATTTGCGGATATTTTAAAGGAGAGCCGGAATCCCATCGTGTACAACGGAGATCTGTTCACGGCAGAGCATATGAAAAAGTTCCGGGAGAAATTTCCGTCGGTGGAGAATGTGATGATCGGGCGGGGACTCATCAGAAATCCGGCACTGGCGGAGTTGATAAAAATAGAAGAAGCCGGTGTGGAAAATGTCCAGGTCTGTGCAGGAACAGAAACCGGAAACAAAGAGACATCACCGGAGCAGACGGAAAAGACAGTATCGGAGTCCAGAAATACGGGAGACAATCTCATGCCCCGGATCCGTGCCTTCCACGATGAGATTTTTGAATACTACCGCGAGACCATGTCCGGTGATAGAAATCTTCTTTTCCGTATGAAAGACCTCTGGAGCTATATGTTAGAGGAGGTTCCGGACAGTGAAAAATTGGCCAAAAAGATCCGCAAATCCCAGCATGTGCCGGAATATCTGGCGGCGGTGGATGAGGCATTTGCAGGATGGGAGCGGATGTTTTAAGAAAGGAGAAGCTTATGCAGCTACTGATCAAACAGAGAGTTTTCTCATGGACGGATACATATGATGTGTATGATGAGAAGGAAGAACCAAAATATTTTGTAAAAGCGGAATTTTTTGCGCTGGGGCATCAGATCCACGTATACGACAAGAGCGGACGGGAAGTCGGCATGGTGAAACAGCGCCTCCTTACCCTGCTTCCGGCATTCGATATCGAGATCGATGGAAAAGAATTCGGAAGTGTGCAGAAAGAGTTTTCCTTCTTTAAGCCGCAGTATGAACTGGATTACAACGGATGGCGCTGCGAGGGAGATTTTCTGGCCTGGGACTACGATGTGTATGAGGAGTGCTGTGCGGTGGTCCATATTTCAAAGAAGCCGTTTCATTGGGGCGATACCTATGTGATCGACATTCTGGATCCGAAGGACGAAATTATGGCACTGATGCTGGCGATCGCCATCGACGCGGCGAACTGCACGAATAAATAATCATCGTCACAGACAGAAGATCATGTGAAAAAGCAGAAGGACAGAAGTAGAAATATGGAGGAAATGATATGGAGAATCCCGGAAAAGAAACGTATGTAGAACAGATGGAGCGTGTGAATCAAACAAACCCATTTATGCTTCACAACAGGATCCGTGCGGTCGCATTATCGGAAGACCGGGCCGAGGTCCGGGCTGAGATCACAGAGGATTCCCTGAATGCCATGCAGACCGTCCACGGCGGCCTGATGTTCGTGATGGCGGAGGTTGCCGCGGGACTTGTAACGAGGAATGACGGAAGAAAATATGTGACTCTGGACAGCTCCTTCCGTTTCCTTCGCGGCAGCAGCGCAAAAAACATTCAGGGGCTGGCGAAGATCACAAAGCGCGGGAAGACCGTCTGCTTTACAAAAGCCGAGGTCGTGGAGACCGATACGGGGAAGCTCCTGGCAGAAGGAGAATTTACGTTTTATTGTATGGGTGAGTAGGGATAAAAACAAAAATCCGGCAATAACACGTGTTTTCGAAACCTATCTCGGCGAGCCCTACGGGGAAAAGTCACACAATCAACAGTTCATATCAGATCCGCTTTTTTAGGATTGTTGAAAAAATACAATTTGAGGGGGGGATTTTTATCACAGAAAAGGATTATTATCAGGCGGGAAAGGCGGTGTATATGATCCAGAATATGAATCAGACATTAAACCAACCGTTTGGTGATGGGGCACATATTCTATATGTGAACGGAGAGTACCGTGACGATTCCGCCATTGGAAAGCTGATGCATGATTTCAACTGCGCAGATGCAGATGACATGCATTACGGATTGCTGGCAGAAAGAACAAGGTATCTCAAGGAAAATTCGAAGGGAGTGAACGAGATGTACCGGACAATGGATGAGGTGGAAAAAGAGTGTTATGAGGAAGGACGAGAGACGCAGGCTGAATTGACGGCCATAAATCTTCGAAAACTAGGATTGCCGCTGGAGCAGATAGCCCATGCTGTTGGATTCCATGTGGAAAAGGTTGAAAAGTGGGTTAAGTAGGAAAAGAAAGATGGTGTGGGGATAAAGATAATCGGTCGATCGTAAAGAGCTGATAATGGGGGAAAGAACTGTGTACGATAAGAAAGAGACGGGGATGCCTGTCTCTTTCCGTATTCTGTCGGAATCTAAAAAATGGCTTTTTAGGGCCAAATAAAACACTGAATCTGTATATAGAAAAAGTGTGTGATATGTAGTATGATAAGGGAAATAAATTCTGTGGGAGAAAGACATGGAAAGCTTATTTGTTATGGCACAGGTCGCACCAACTGAATATCCAAAAGATAATCTCGAGAAAGCTGACAGCTTAGTAAAGGAAGCAGCAGAAAAATATCATCCGGGTATGATTATTTTTCCAGAAACTTTTATGAGCCGTTTTCCGGCTGGTACAGACATTGCAACAGCAAATGCGGTTGCGGAACCGCTGGACGGAGAATTTGTGCAGGGAATGAAAAAATTAGCCGCAGATCATGATGTATGGCTCACATTCGGAATGAAGGAGACCATTGAGGATCCGGCTGATCATCGCTGTTACAATACAGTTGTTATGGTGAATAACAAGGGAGAAATCGTACAGACTTACAGAAAAACGCATTTATATGATGCGTTCGGATACAAGGAATCCAATGAGTATAAAGCTGGAGACAAGTTCTTTGAGCCAGTAGATACTCCGTTTGGAAAGCTCGGTTTATTTGTCTGCTACGAAGTTCGTTTCCCGGAAGTAGCACGTTACCAGAAGGCCAAAGGAGCCGAGATTGTCATTATGCCGACTGCATGGTTCAAAGGCGATTTAAAGAGTCATCAGTTCCGTACACTGATTACCTCCAGAGCACTGGAAAACACATTTTTCGTACTTGCGTGTGATCAGTGCGGAGGCACAGCGATGGGTGAGAGTGTAGCAGTCGATCCGATGGGGGTTGCCTTTGCAGCTGGAAATGAAAGAGAAGAACTGATTCCGGTATATGTAGATACGGATCGGATCAAGGAAGTGGAGAGCAAACTTCCATCCTTTAAAGACAGAAGACCTGCCCTTTATATTTAGCTCAATCTCATATGTTTAAATACCCTTTTTTGGAGCCAGAGAAATCTGGCTCTCTTTTGTTTTACATCTGGGGTTTCGGATGGTACAATCAAAGCATCAACGCAGAGGAGGAAAAACATATGTCTCTTACCTTGGAAAAGATTTTTGAAGCGAAAAACAGGATCGCCCCGTACACGACGAGAACACCGCTCATCCGTCTGGAAAAGCTGGACGAGTACCTTGGCTGTCAGGTGTATCTGAAGGCGGAGTGCATGCAGATCACCGGCGCATTTAAGCTCCGCGGAGCAGTCAACAAGATCAGGATGCTGACACCGGAGCAGTTAAGCTGCGGGATCGTCGCGGCATCTTCGGGAAACCACGGAAAGGCAGTGGCGTATACTGCAAAGAAGCTTGGTGCAAAGGCGACGATCGTGATGCCGTATACGGCACCGGCTATTAAAGTAAATGCGATCAAAGAGCTGGGAGCGGAGGTCGTTCAGTGTGAGACATCTGAGCGGTTTGACGTTGCGGAGCGGATATGCAGGGAGAAAAATGCGACCATGGTTCCGCCGTACAACGACGAGGAGATTATGGCCGGACAGGGAACCGCGGGAATCGAGATTCTGGAACAGTGTCCGGAGATCGATACGATCATCGTTCCGGTCAGCGGCGGCGGACTCATCGGCGGTGTCTCAACGGCGGTAAAGGGTATGGATAACAGTGTTAAGGTCTACGGGGCAGAGCCGGCAGCGCTTCCGAGATACAGCGCAAGTCTGGCGGCCGGAAAGCCGGTGAAGGTTGAACAGAAGAAGTCTATCGCGGACGCTCTTGTGTCCCAGATGCCGGGAGACCAGTGCTATCCGTATGTGGCGGCGAACGTGGACGGATTTTTTGATGTGGAGGATGAGTATCTGTTAAAAGCATGGAAGCTGCTCCTGACAGAGGGAAAGATCTTCTGCGAGCCGTCCTCCGCCATCACCGTCGGTGCGGTCTTACAGGGACTTGCGAAGGTGAAAAAGGATGAGAAGGTCTGCTTCCTGATCTCAGGTGGAAGCGCGGGGCTGGATCAGCTGAAGGTGCTGGAGGATGTGACGATCTGACAGAAAATTGAACCTGCCGGTCTGGCAGACGTTCGGCTGATCATCGGTAGCTCGTGATCAGGACACTCTGTTATCGGAAGGGGTTTCATAAGGCATAAAGACGGACGGTTCTTGTGATCTCAATCAGAATCAGGTATAATAAGAGTAATATAAATATATTTCGCAGGGAGGGAGTCACATGGGAAGCTATCTGAATCCGGGAAGCAAAGGATTTCAGGAAAGTTTAAACTCGGAAATTTATATGGATAAAACAGGACTGATCGAGAAGACAAATGCGGTTCTGAATACCCGGCAGAAGTTCCTGTGTGTTAGTCGGCCAAGGCGTTTTGGAAAGTCAATGGCAGCAGATATGCTGGCTGCGTATTATGACCGGGGAGAGGATTCCTCCAGCTTGTTTGCGTCTCTAAAAATCAGCGGGGCAGCTTCTTACCATGCTCATCTGAACCAATATGATGTCATCAAAGTCAATATGCAGGAGTTTCTCAGCATGACCCACGACATGGATGATATGCTGGCCATGCTGCAGAAATACCTGGTGTTTGATCTTGTGGAACATTTTGGAGATATTCGGTTCCGGGATGAAAATAATCTGATTCAGGTGATGAAAGATATCTATGCGAAAACAAAGCGTTCTTTTGTGATTCTGATCGATGAGTGGGACTGCCTTTTCCGGGAGTATCAGCAGGATCAGAATGCGCAGAAAAAATATCTGGATTTTCTTCGCGCGTGGCTTAAGGACAAGGATTATGTTGCTCTGGCTTATATGACAGGAATTCTGCCTATAAAAAAATATGGATCCCATTCGGCACTTAACATGTTTACTGAGTATTCCATGACAGATCCTGGTGATATGGCAGAATATTTTGGATTTACAGAGCAGGAAGTATCGGACCTGTGTAAAAAGTATCAAATGAGTTTCGATGAGGCAAAACAGTGGTATGATGGATATGATCTGATTGCTCATCATCAATCGGGTGACAGATATTACTCTATGTACAGTCCAAAGTCTGTTGTTGAAGCCATGCTGCGGCACAAATTCGGTACTTATTGGAATCAGACAGAAACATATGAAGCTCTGAAGATTTATATCCAAATGGATATGGATGGTCTGCAGGATTCAGTGGTGAGAATGCTTGCAGGTGAGTCGGTATCAATCAATATTGGAACATTCAGCAATGATATGACCACATTTGCGACAAAAGATGATATTCTGACATTACTGGTTCATCTTGGATATTTAACCTATGACAGTATCAGAGAAACTGCAGCGATACCAAACAAAGAGGTTTCACAGGAGTATGTAAATGCGATCAGTACAATGAACTGGCATGGAGTTGCAGATTCCGTGGAGTCATCCAGAAAATTATTAGAGGCATTGTGGGCAATGGATGCGGATACTGTCGCCTCCGGAATTGATAAAGCGCATGAGGAAATGTCTATTCTTCAATATAATGACGAGAATTCGCTCAGTTGCACGGTCAATCTTGCATTCTATTTTGCACGGGAATACTATACGATGATCCGCGAATTACCTTCAGGAAAAGGTTTTGCTGATATATGTATGATTCCGCGCAAGACGCATCTGGATAAACCGGCGGTGGTGATTGAACTGAAGTGGGATAAAAGCGCAGCCGGTGCGCTGAACCAGATCAAAGAAAAGAATTATGGAAGTGCTTTAAAAGATTATCAGGGAAATCTGCTATTGGTTGGAATTAATTATGACAGAGTGACTAAGAAACATGAATGTGTTATTGAGGTGGCACAGAAACAGCTCTAATAGAATGGGCTTTTTGTTTGCAGCTATGCAGGTACTGAACAGTTGCGAGAAATGTAAACCGGAGTACAAGTATATCAAGATGCCTGTACTCCGGTTTTTTATGAGAAGCGAGCTATTCTTCGCTGCTGTTATCCCCACGTCCGCTCCGTGCTTCCTCAAGGTAGTTGTAGAGCGTATATTTTGATACCTGAAGCGTCTCGCAGAGAAGAACGCTGGTCTTGGAAATTTTGAAGACACCCTTCTGGTCGAGGTAGTCCAATGCGCGGATCTTTTCCTCCTTGTTCATCAGTCCCATCGGTTTTCCGACCAGAAGCTCCGCCTGTTTCATGTAGTACTTAAGAATGTCATCCACATTTTTTGTGGCCAGGGCATCGATATCATTTGTCGGCGCGTGATGGGTCATCGGGTACTGAACAAAAGCACCCAGCGCACGCTGCGCATTCAGGAGATCCGAGACGTCCAGATTCACACAGACAGAGCCAACGATCTTTCCGTTTTCGTCCGGGATCAGCGTGGTGAAAGATTTATAGAAACGGTCTTTCGGTCCATTGGAGAAGGTCTGAATGCTGTCTTTCATCGGCTCGATATCTTTTCCGAGCTGCGTGATCATTCCGCCCTTCGGTGAACCGCCAACCGCACGGCCACTGACTGCCGGGTTTAAGGCGTAAACGATGGTGTGATCGTATCCTTTCCGATAATCGTGGATCAGGATCTCACTGTTTTCGCCTAAAAATTTCTGGAGTCCCTCGAGAAAACGGATCAGAAAGTCAAAGTCAAGATACTGGGAAATTTCCATAAATGTACCCCCATAAGATAAGCGTCAAAAACGGACATCTCCCCCGGGGTGTTCGCCGTATATACGCTATGTGAAAAAAATAACAAAACAGAGGTATAAAGAAATGCCTCTGCAGGCTTCGATGTAAGTCCAGAATAGCATATAACAAACTGTTTGTCAACAAAATAACATTAATGCAAACAAAAAGTTTGAAATAACTATTGACATTCCATATAGTATGGCATATAATGAAGACACCAAACAAAAAGGAAGGAAAACAAACTTTCAGTTATAAATACCCATCCTTTTCCGGACCAGGGATCCACTCACAGGGATCCCGAGTCCACCCACTTGAGACAGATGTATTTCACTCCTTGTTATAGAAAACATGCAATGATAGCGGTACTGAACAGTTACGAGATCATGCAGCTATGAAGACGCCGGATCGTTGCAGAATCACATCGTGGTGGATGTGATAGAGACCGGTTTTCTGGCAGATTGGATGCCTGCCAGGAAAATGGAAGGCCGGGAGGCCCGCTGTCTCGCCACGGCGAAAAAATTCATGTTCCCGGTGTGGATTTCCCTGAAAAGGGAAATATTATGGTACATATTGAGCAGGCAGAGCCCCTGAAGCAGCTTATCCCCAATACAGCTGTTT
This sequence comes from Pilosibacter fragilis, assembly GCF_032490495.1. Classification (NCBI taxonomy): domain Bacteria; kingdom Bacillati; phylum Bacillota; class Clostridia; order Eubacteriales; family Clostridiaceae; genus Pilosibacter; species Pilosibacter fragilis. The sequence continues at coordinate 104,864 of NZ_JAVYJB010000004.1, forward strand.
CAGGGGCTTTGTCTTTTTTGAGGGAGAAAACAGAGCGGTAAAGTGTGGGGCGGCCGCATATATTGTATCGATGTAACTGTTCAGTAGGTCTGCGCATTTACTGCGCTGACCGTAAGAAAACTTAGAATAGAAGGCAAAAATCCTATCGGCACAGCCGATTTGGAATGGATTTTTGCGCGTAACTGTGAGTACCGAACAGTTACGTATCGGTAATACATGCAGCTGGAGGAGCGTATGAAATTCAAACAGAAAGTTTTTATTTTTATTGTGATCCTGATCGTGGATATGATCCTGGCTTGGGGGGCAGTGCGGATGTGGAAGGGAAGAGGGGAAATATTTGATACGCACGAGGGAAAACCGGTCGATACGGGAAGAATCCCTGTGCCGGGCGAAGGGATGACCACTGAGGTTTCGGGACATGATCACAGCGGAGCCGGACGATCGGAAAAGGCTGTATCAGATCTGTACGGCCAGCAGGAAGACATCGCAAAAAAGTATACGGCACTCACCTTTGATGACGGCCCGAATCCCAAATACACAAAGCCGCTCTTAGACGGCCTCAGGGAACGCGGAATCCGCGTGACCTTTTTCCTCGTGGGCGAATGCATCGACGGAAATGAAGATCTCGTAAAGCAGATGGCAAAGGACGGACATCTCATTGGTGTTCACTGCCTGACCCACAAAGACCTCACAAAAGAGAAGCTTTCCGACGCAGCGAAAGAACTCTGTGACACACGGGAGAAGATCCGGGCAGTAACCGGGGACTGGCCGGAGTATGTCCGTCCGCCATATGGGAGCTGGAATGCGAAGCTGGAGGAGGCTGTGGACATGATTCCCGTATTCTGGGATGTGGACTCCATCGACTGGCGGTTGAAAAATACGGAGAAAGTCACCGCAAAAGTGGTGAAAGATACGGAGGACGGGGACATTATCCTGATGCATGACGAGTTCAAAACCTCTGTGGAAGCGGCGTTCCGAATCATTGACAACCTGACAGCGAAAGGGTATACTTTTGTTACAGTAGACGAACTGATGGTCGATTAAGACCTGCAAAAAGAGCGGTAATGGATGCAGCGCGCAGATGGGTGATATTTCATGCGGAAACGGAGCGCTGCAAAACGCAGAAAGGCAGCTGCCATGGATTTATTTGACTATATGAGAGCGAACACGATGGAAAAGGAGTCGCCGTTAGCATCCAGGATGCGTCCGACGACTCTGGACGAGGTGGTCGGGCAGAAACATATTATCGGGAAGGACAAGCTCCTCTACCGTGCGATCAAGGCGGATAAGCTTGGATCCGTGATCTTTTACGGCCCGCCGGGAACGGGAAAGACGACTCTGGCGAAAGTGATCGCAAATACGACAAGTGCCCGGTTCGAGCAGATCAATGCGACTGTAGCCGGGAAAAAAGATATGGAAGAGATCGTAAAGAACGCCAAGGATTCCATCGGTATGTACGGGCAGAAGACGATCCTCTTCGTGGACGAGATCCATCGCTTTAATAAGTCCCAGCAGGACTATCTGCTTCCGTTTGTTGAGGATGGAACGATCACCCTGATCGGCGCGACAACGGAGAATCCGTACTTTGAGGTGAACAACGCCCTGCTGTCAAGATCCAGGATCTTTGAGTTAAAACCGCTGGAAAAGCAGGATATCCGGGAACTTGTGATGCGGGCGGTTTATGATACGGAAAAAGGAATGGGAACCTACGGCGCCGATATTACCGACGAGGCGGCGGATTTCCTGGCGGATGTGGCGAACGGCGACGCGAGAGCGGCGTTGAACGCAGTGGAGCTGGGAATCCTGACGACAGATAAATCCGATGACGGAAAGATCCATATCACGATCGATGTGGCGGCGGAATGTATCCAGAAACGGGTGGTGCGCTATGACCATGACGGGGACAACCACTACGATACGATCTCCGCGTTCATTAAGAGCATGCGTGGTTCTGACCCGGACGCTGCGGTCTACTACCTGGCGCGGATGCTGTATGCCGGCGAGGACGTGAAATTTATTGCCCGACGGATCATGATCTGTGCGTCGGAGGACGTGGGAAACGCGGACCCGAACGCCCTGGTGGTGGCGGTGAGCGCGGCCCAGGCCGTTGAGCGGATCGGCATGCCGGAGAGCCAGATCATCCTCTCCCAGGCGGCAGCTTATGTCGCCACCGCGCCGAAGAGCAACGCGGCATACATGGGGATCGCAAAAGCGATGAAGACCGTGGCGGATACGCGGACCATGCCGGTACCTGCCCATCTTCAGGACAGGCACTACAAGGGCGCTGAAAAGCTTGGACATGGTCTCGGCTACAAGTATGCCCACGACTACCCGAACCACTATGTCACCCAGCAGTACCTGCCGGACGGAATGGAGGGAATGCGGTTCTATGAGCCGTCGGAGAACGGGTATGAGAAGAAGATCCGGGAGCATATGGAGTTTATCAAGAGAGAAGCCGGGGAGACAGAATAAGGAATTTTGTGAAATAATTCGCTGAGCTGCCTGAGCGCTGTATACGCGGTAAGACAATTAAGCTGTAGATGCTGCAGACAATAAAGAAAGAGGGAACTGTGCAGATGCTTCGTATTCCAAATCTGTAAAATTCCCTCTTTCTTTTTTATAATGTGTGCGTTATAATGAGATATACTGATCCTCCGATACTGCGTAATTGCGGTGATCCCATCGGAGAAGAGTTTCAAATCTAATGGTTCAAAGGCAGCCGGTCCGGGGACGGAGAGGCTGTTACAATCTTTTATGATTCCCAACGAGACGATAAAACCGGAATAAGAATGAAGGAGTATCCATTATGCGTGAAAAATTAGCGACATTACCGCTGACTCAGTTAAAAGAGCTGGCAAAGAGCCAGGGAATCAAGAATATCAGCGGCTTACGAAAAGCAGAATTAATTGACCGTCTCTGCGAGACAGCGGAGAGCGCCGACAGCCAAAAGGCAGCGGCGGGAAACAGTGAAAATAGAGAAAGTACAGCAGTGCCGGCACAGGGGACAGCTGTAGAGGCAGCAGCTTCTGGAAACGGTTTTGGAAGCGCGAGAACGGAAAGCGCGGCACCGGAGAGGGCGTCTGCGGCATCGGAGCGTGCAGACCGTCAGGAACATACAGGACGTCAGGAGAGAACCGAACGCTATGAGAGATCTGATCGTCAGGACCGCGGCGAGCGCCAGATGAGAAATGACCGCCAGGGCGGATACCAGAGCCGCCAGAATAACTACAGAGAACGCCAGAATAATTACCAGGACCGTCAGGGCAGCTATCAGGACCGTCAGAGCGGCAGTTATCAGGACAGACAGAACAGCCAGTCCGCAGGTCAGGATGCACAGACACAGGGCACTTCCTATCAGGACCGCCAGAGCCAGAACAGTGTCCAGGACGCCCAGGGCATCCAGGAGAGCATAAGAACCTACCAGGCAGGTTACCAGACAAGAAACCAGGGAACCCAGAGCTACACTGCGGACCCGAAGAACGACCTCCAGGACCTTGACAGCGGCATCGAGGCAAACGGAATCCTGGAAGTTATGCCGGATGGCTTCGGATTTATCCGCTGCGAGAACTTCCTCCCGGGCGACAACGACGTCTATGTAGCTCCGTCCCAGATCCGCCGCTTCAATATGAAGACCGGTGATATCATCCGCGGAAGCCGCAGAGTGAAATCCGCAACAGAGAAATTTGCGGCACTCCTCTATGTGAAGACGATCAACGGCTACCCGACAAGTGTCGTGGAACGCCGCCCGAACTTTGAGGACCTGACCCCGATCTTCCCGAACCAGAGATTGAATCTGGAAGTCAGAGGCGGAAAAAATACGACGGCCATGAGAGTCATGGATCTTCTCGCCCCCATCGGTAAAGGACAGCGTGGTCTTATCGTGTCCCCGCCGAAGGCAGGTAAGACGACCCTGTTAAAACAGGTGGCAAAAGCCGTGACGACAAACTATCCGGACATGCATATGATCATCCTCCTGATTGACGAGCGTCCGGAGGAAGTCACAGATATCAAGGAATCCGTTGTGGGACCGAACGTGGAAGTCATCTATTCCACCTTCGACGAGCTCCCGGAGCGCCACAAACGCGTTTCTGAGATGGTGATCGAGCGCGCGCGACGTCTTGTAGAGCATGGACGCGACGTGATGATCCTTCTGGATAGTATTACGAGACTGGCGAGAGCCTACAACCTCGTTGTTCCGCCTAGCGGACGCACACTTTCCGGCGGTCTTGATCCGGCGGCTCTCCACATGCCGAAGCGATTCTTCGGTGCAGCGAGAAACATGAGAGAGGGCGGAAGCTTAACGATCCTCGCAACAGCCCTCGTCGATACCGGAAGCCGTATGGATGACGTGATCTACGAGGAATTTAAGGGTACCGGCAACATGGAACTTGTACTCGACAGAAAACTTTCCGAGAAGAGGATCTTCCCGGCCATCGATATCTTAAAGTCCGGCACAAGACGCGACGACCTCCTGCTTACGAGCGAGGAAGCGGAAGCTGTGGATATCGTTCGCAAGGCGACAAACTCCATGAAGGCAGAAGAATCTGTGGAGAAGATCCTGGATATGTTTGCCCGCACAAGGACGAACAGAGAGTTCGTGGAAATGACGAAGAAGACACGGTTTATATGATCGGCAGTGGACTGCGCGGCAATCCTGCAGATTTGCCAAACAGGCACAAATTAAGAAATTGTGCAGGAAGCTGCAGTTATATCTGCGCGAATACCCGGCTGGCAGGAATGATCTGCCGGGTTAGATAGGAGAACAAGCAGAATGGAAGAAACAGGAAAAAATCCGATCCAGGTCGCAGAGCGCCTGTTCCAGGTGATCGAGCGTCTGGCGGAAAATGGCCCTATGGGGATCATGGATCTGAGCGCTGAGCTTGGATTTCATAAGAGCACGACGCACCGCCTCGTGACATCACTCCAGTACATGGGCTATATCCGTCAGGACGAGGAATCCTTAAAATATGCGCTGTCCTTAAAATTTCTGGAGATCGGAAGTAAGATCCTGGAACAGACGAATATGGCGTCCCTGATCCATCCGTCTCTGAAGAAGCTCTCGGAGCAGACGGGAGAGACGGTGCATCTGGTCCGCAGAGAGGGAACGGAGGCCGTGTATATCGATAAAGTGGAGTCCACAGTCAGCTCGATCCGCATGGTGTCGAGAGTTGGGAGCCGGATCCCGTTATACTGCTCCGGTGTCGGCAAAGCGCTGCTTGCGGAATTGCCGGATCCTGAGATCGAAGATATCTGGAACAGTTCTGAGATCACCTCCCTGACACCGTATACAGTGACGAGTCTGTCAGATCTCATGGATCGGATCCGCGGGGTGCGGGAAGCCGGATATGCGATGGATGATGAGGAGAACGAGGAAGGTGTACGCTGTATTGCGGTCAGCATCCCGGACTACCACAAGGAGCCGGTCTATGCCCTCAGCATCTCCGCCCCTGTAAGCCGCATGACCGATGCCCGGATCGCGGAGCTTTCCACAGATGTGCTGACGTTTAAGAAGGATCTGGAGAAGACACTGGGATTTTCCAGAAGTTGAGAATAATGGTGCAGGCAGCAGATAGTTACTGGACACAGGCAGGAATTTTCTGAACTGAAAATTCCGTACAATACAATGGTGGCAGTGGATTTTGCCGATCTGGAATGCGAAGCATCGGCAAAATCAGTTACTGTTTGCGCAAGGAGGAACAGTAACTGCATATAAAAATACAGCTTTAAACGTGTGTTGGGATATTGCAAATAAAAAATACATATGATATAATGCCGTTAGGCAAAGAAAATAAAAACTGCATATAGCAAAAAAGAAAGAACCCCTCAGTACTGCGAATACTGAGGGGTTCTTCTTATTTTTTTATGGTGGACAAGAAACCACCAGGCTAGTGTTGCCCTACTTGTCTCCATCTAACCATTTGATGATGTAATGGCAGGTTACACCAGCCGCACAGGAGACAAGAAATGAAAATAAAAACTGCATAAAGCTCACCTCCTCCCGCTGCCGGGTATCGGTTGGACAACATAAATATTATACGGTAGAACCACAAATGAAACAAGATTACATAAAACTATATTTATTGTAACTGTTCGGTACCGGTCAATGTGCACGGGCAGGAATTTTCTGAACTGAAAATTCCGTACAATACAGCGGTGGCAGTGGATTATGCCAATCTGGAAAGCATCGGCAAAATCAGTTACTGTTTGCGCAAGGAGGAACAGTAACTGCATAGTTACTGTACACGGGTAGGAATTTTCTGAACTGAAAATTCCGTACGATACACTTCTGGTAGCAGATTTTGCCGATTTGGAATGCGAAGCATCGGCAAAATCACGTTACTGTACACGCATGCGTGTACAGTAACACTGCATATAAAAATACAGCTTTAAACGTGTGTTGGAATATTGCAAATAAAAAACACATATGATATAATGCCGTTAGGCAAAGAAAGTATCAGATTCAAAGGACAAAAAAGAATGAACCCCTCAGTACCGCGAATACTGAGGGGTTCTTCGTATTTTTTATGGTGGATAAGAAACCACCAGGCTAGTGTTGCCCTACTTGTCTCCATCTAACCATTTGATGATGTAGTGGCAGGCTACACCAGCCGCACAGGAGACAAGAAACGAAAGTATCAAATTCAAAAGACCCACCTCCTCCCGTTGCCGGGTATCGGTTGGACAACATAATAATTGTACGATAAAAGTGCTGATGAAGCAAGATTACATAAAACGTAACTGTTCAGTAGGTCTGCGCACTTGCTGCGCTGACCGTAAGAAAACATAGGCTGGAAGGCAAAAATCCCATCAGCGAAGCTGATCTGGAATGGATTTTTGCACGTAACTATGAAGGTACTGAATAGTTACCATAAAACTATATTTATTGTAACTGTTCGGTACCGTTACTGTTTACGCCCTCAATGTTAGAAATTCGGTACCTTCACAGTTACTAATTTTTACTTTGATTTTACATTCACCGTATTGTATAATAAATCTAATAAGAATCAGAGCAACACACCGAAAAATATTTTAAAGATGCCAAAAGCAGACATACAGGAGTGATGAGAATGCCGGAAAACGAAAAGACGAGACTTCAGAAATTTATGGGTGGAGGAAAACAAGGATACCAGATCGCATTCCAGATGGCTTGGCCTGCGGTGATGGAGTCCTTTTTTATTGCCCTGGCGGGCATGGTGGACTCGCTGATGGTGAGCTCCATCGGCGCATACGCGGTGGCGGCAGTAGGTCTGACAACGCAGCCGAAATTCATCGGCTTGTGTATCTTTATCGCCATGAATGTATCCGTATCTGCCCTGGTGGCGAGACGTCGCGGTGAGAAAGACCGGATCGGCGCGAACCAGGTTCTCCTGATGGCGCTGATCTTCACAGTCGTTGTCGGAATTTTGATCAGCATAGCGGCGGTGGTTTTTGCGGAACCGATCATCCGCTTCTGCGGTGCCAACGAGGACACTCAGGAGAGCGCGGTCCTGTATTTCCGGATCATCATGGGCGGCATGATCTTCAATATCATCTCCATGGCCATCAACGCCTCCCAGCGCGGTGCCGGAAACACGAAGATCGCCATGCGAACCAACGTGACTTCTAACGTGGTCAATATGATCGGAAATTATCTCCTGATTCAGGGTCATCTTGGCTTTCCGGCGATGGGAATCGCGGGCGCGGCTCTGGCGACTGTATTTGGAACCGTGGTTGCCTGCATTATGAGCATCTGCTCCCTGATCCCGAAAGACAATTTTGTCAGCATTCCCTACATTATAAAAGAGCGCGTCCGCATCACCCTGGAACCGGCAAAGAATATGGCAAAGATCGCCTCCAGCGTTTTCATCGAGCAGGTGTTCATGCGGACCGGTTTCCTTCTTGTATCGATCATGGCGGCGAGACTAGGAACCTCGGCCTACGCGGCGCACCAGGTGGCCATGAATGTCATGAACCTGTCATTCTCCTTCGGCGACGGCATGCAGGTGGCTGCCGTTGCGCTCTGCGGGCGGAGTCTCGGGGAGAAGCGCCCGGATCTGGCGGTCATGTATGGAACAATCTGCCAGAGGATCGGAAACATGATCTCCATCGTATTGTCGATCCTGTACCTGACGTTAGGAAACTGGTATTTTCACCTGTACTTTGTTGAGGAAGATATTATCGCCATGGGTGTCCGGATCATGCAGGTCATGACTGTGATCGTACTCCTGCAGATCTCCCAGGTCATTTACATGGGTTGCCTCAGGGGTGCGGGAGATGTGGTGTTCACCACCTGTGCTTCGACCCTCAGCATCACCATCGTCCGCCCGTCCTGTGCGTACCTGTTCTGCTATGTACTGGAGATTGGAGTTGTCGGTATCTGGCTCGGAATCGTGTGCGACCAGATCGTGAGAGTGTGCCTGACGAACTGGAGATTTAAGAGTGGAAAGTGGACGAAAATAAAGATATAGCGAGCGCAGAGGAAAAACAAGCGGCGCCTCCGGCGACATTTGTTTTTCCTGCGCCGCTAACGAGCAAACTGTCTGCGAAGCAGACAATAGAGCGCGAAGCGCGTGTTTGCGAGTGAGCGATTCGACTCAATGAGTCAATACCCCCAAAAACGAAAAGAGCCATATGCCCCGAAAACTGGTCATTCCAGTTCCGGCCGCATACAGCTCTTTTTTATGTAACAGGAAATTCCGAGAAATTCCCTGTTACATAAATTTGCAAGATCAATTCAGACAATACGCGGACTAGTTGCCGCACTCAATACTGATCGCGTTAAACATGTCAAGGATATCATCCACCTTCGTGTTCGCCTTTTCCTCGCCTTTTTTATCCATGACCGCATGCCCCTGATGCATCATCAGAAGACGGTTTCCGTACTCTACAGCGAACCGGAGATTATGTGTGACCATAATGGTCGTCAGGTGCTTTTCCGCAACGATCTTTCCGGTCAGTTCCATAATAATATCTGCCGTCTTCGGGTCGAGAGCGGCCGTGTGCTCATCAAGAATCAGAAATTCGATGGGAGTCATGGTTGACATTAAAAGAGCCATCGCCTGACGCTGTCCACCGGAGAGAACACCGACTTTTACCCCCATCTTATCTTCAAGACCGAGACCGAGAATTTTTAACTGGTCGCGGTAGAAGTCAATGCGGGCCTTATTTGTTCCGGGGAGAAGATTGAATGGCTTTCCCTTATTGTCCGCGAGAGCCATGTTCTCGAGGATCGTCATATTCGGGCAGGTTCCCATCGCCGGGTGCTGGTAGACACGGCCGATACGGCGCTGGCGCTTGTACTCCGGCATTTTTGTGATATCGGTCCCGCCCATGACGATGGTGCCGGAATCCACCGGAATGCTGCCGCAGATCAGATTCAACATGGAAGTTTTACCGGATCCGTTGCTGCCGACAACGGAAACAAACTCGCCGTCATCGATGCTGAGGTTGAAATCGTTAAAGAGGCACATTTCGTTTACAGTGCCTGCGTTGTAATATTTACTGATGTTTTTTAACTCAAGCATGGTGTGCCCCCTTTCTCTTCATGGAATCACTGACGATCAGGATCAGAAGAAGAATTGCCGCGGTGATAAGCTTCAGGTCGGTTGCCTTTACGATCCGCATGGAAATAACAAAAGCGACACACGCTTTATAGAGGATCGCACCCGCGATAACTGCGGTGGTCGCCTTCAGCTTTCCGAAACGGTGGAACAGCTGTGTTCCGAGAATCACGCTTGCGAGGCCGAAGACCATGGTTCCGGTTCCGATGGAGATGTCGAAGAATGCCTGCTTCTGGGCGAACACTCCGCCAGCAAGGGCCGCGAATCCGTTGGCGATCGCAAGGCCGATGATCTTCACCCGGCCTTTGTCTTCTGCCAGGGATGTAACGAGAGCATCATTGTCACCGGCCGCCCGGAGCAGATATCCGGATCTCGTATTTAAGTACCAGTCGAGAACGAACTTGCAGATCAGGGCGATCACAGCCAGAATGATCACAACGATGTACGGTCTTACGGATGCCGGAAGACTGTTTCTGGTCCACTCGTTGTCAAAGATCGTATCCTGGGACAGGAACGGAAGGTTTGCCTTCATTCCGGCGATCCTTAAGTTTACGGAGTAGAGGGCTGTCATGACAATGATACCGGAAAACAGGTCGCGGACCTTACATTTTACATGAATGACACCGGTCACGCATCCGGCGAGAACACCCGCAAAGAAGGAGAGCGGAAGTGCCCACACTGGGGAAACTCCTTTTACGATCAGTCCTGCGGTCAGCGCTGCGCCCAGAGGGAAAGTTCCGTCAACCGACAGATCCGGGAAGTCCAGGATCTTGTAGGTGATGTAGACGCCCAGGGCCATGATCGCGTAGATCAGCCCTTCCTCAAAGATTCCTAATAAGATTGCCATGATATCCTCCGAAAATCAGTAACTGGGGAAAATCCCGCAATTACATGTTGCTGCAAAGTCCGGCAGAAGCGGAAAATCGCTTTGCCGGACCATGATGGTTTATGTTGCCGATCATCCGACTTCCTTATTAAAAGTGGATGAAATTTGTTGAACTACTGTGTGATCTCAGTGAATAACTCTTTTGCGTTGGAAGCAAGATCCTCCGGGAAAGTGATTCCAAGATCCTCAGCGACTTTGGAGTTTCCGTAGAAAGCAGCAGTCTCGATCACCTCGAAGTTCAGTTCACTTGCTTTCTTCTCGCCCTTTAAAACTTCTGCAGCCATGCGTCCTGTCTGCTTTCCAAGATCTACATAGTCAAGTCCCATAGCAGCGAGGCAGCCAATCTTGACCTGCTCGATCTCACTTCCGAATACCGGGATGTTTTTCGCATTTGCCTTGGAAAGGATCAGCGGAAGGGAGGCAACGACGGTGTTATCTGTTAAGTTGTTTAAGCAGTCGACCTGCTCTAAGAGGCTGTCAGCAGCGAGTGGAATGTCTGCTGTGGAGGAAACGCCAGATTCAACGATCTCGAAACCGTAGTCAGCGGCTTTTTCCTTGTACTCAGCCAGAGTGGAAGCGGAGTTTACTTCGCTTGTTGTATACATGATTCCGATCTTTTTCGCATCCGGAAGGATCGCGCGGATCATTTCGAGCTGCTGCTCGACCGGAAGCTTGTCGCTGGTACCTGTCACTTCGCCAACCGGAGTTCCGTCAGCGTTTGCGAGCTCGGCTGCAACCGGATCCGTAACGGCTGTATAGATGACCGGGATGTCGTTCTTTCTGCCGACGCTGTATGCACTCTGGGCGCTCGGTGTTGCGATCGCGCAGATGAGATCCACCTTCTGTCCGGCGAAGTTTGTGCTGATCTGTGCTGCTAACCCTGGGTCAGCCTGTGCGTTCTCTTCTAATACGGTAAGGTTCTTTCCTTCAACGATACCGTTCTCTGCAAGCCCCTCAAGGAAGCCTTCGCGGCAGTTGTCGAGAGAGCCGTGGACTGCGAATTGGTTGATGCCGATGGTGTAGGAACCGTCTGCAAGAGCTGTATCTGCTGCGTCTGCGGATTCAGACGTTGTTGTCTCTGCGGCAGCTTCTGTTGCTGTGGCTGTCGTTGTCTCAGCAACTGTTGTGGTGGAAGCTGTGTTAGAAGAGCAGCCTGCAAGGAGTGCTGCGGTGAAGGTTGCTGCGATGATTGCTTTGATGGATTTTTTCATAATTTTGTTCTCCTCTTCTACTTTTGATAAAGATGTTTTGCAGCTGCGGCAGGTCCTGTTGCGGCGACCGCCGTTTTGCCGAGTAGTTGTTGGAGGTGTGGAGCGAAGGTTTATGGGGATCGGGATGTTGTACGGTGCAGAGCACTTATTTTTGTAAAAAAAAATCCCAAGCATCAGATATCGATTTAAAATCTGATGCTTGAGACGAATTTCATATCCGCGGTGCCACTCAATTTGACCTTTCGGTCCGCTTTTTTCGTATACCAACATATACGCCGCTCTCTTAACGACTGCGGTAGCCGTCAGTCCATACTAAAATTCAGGACTGCCCTCGAAAGTCCATTCCATTTCCAGTGCAATACTGCAATCCCACCGCCTGCAGCTCTCTGTGAAAACACGATCGAAAATGTACTCCTCTTTCTCAACGGTTTTTCTTGTTTGGTTATGGGTATCATAGTACGAAAAGGATTGTTTGTCAAGAAGAACAATAAAAAAAGTTTGGAAACCTGCAAACTCCGCCGGACAGAAAGAAAAATGGTAATTTCTAAAAAAAATATAACATTTCAGAAACTTCCATAAATTCCATTGACTTTCAATGTTTCCTGATATAGGATAAATATCACACGAAATGACAGGGTGTCATCTCACGCAGATCTTCAGAAAACAAAGCATGTAAAAGGCAGAAAAAGTAACAGCAGAGGCTCGGATGCGATGAAAAGCTCTGCAGAAAAATGAAAATCAAGGAGGCAGACGTATGGGTACCAAAGACGGCGGAAAAAAGCCGAACCCGAATGATCTCAATTCATTTAAGGGATTTTTCTATTATATGATCATAATTCTGGTCATGACGGTCCTGTTAAACGGACTCGTATTCCCGTCCGCACTGAAAAGCCAGGTAAAGGAAGTTGGCTACAACGAGTTCCTGACCATGGTGGACAACGGACAGGTCGCACAGGTGGAAAAAGATGACACGAACGGCGAGATCGTATTCATCACAAAAGACAGCAATGAGAAACAGCAGATCTACAAGACAGGTCTCTGGGATGATCCGGATCTGACAGAACGGTTATACAGTAAGGGAGTGACCTTCGACAAGGTGATCCCGCGGAAGGAATCCGCTATCATGGCAGTCTTCACAAACTGGATCCTTCCATTCATGATCATGATCGGACTTGGACAGATCTTAAGCCGCAGCATGGCGAAGCGCATGGGCGGAAACGCGATGACATTTGGAAAATCGAATGCAAAGATCTACGCGGAGAGTGAGACCGGTGTTACATTCGCGGATGTCGCAGGTGAGGAGGAGGCGAAGGACGCCTTAAAGGAGATCGTTGATTTCCTTCATGATCCGAAAAAATATTCCGATATCGGTGCCACACTTCCGAAGGGCGCGCTCCTCGTAGGCCCTCCAGGAACAGGTAAAACATTACTTGCAAAGGCTGTTGCCGGTGAGGCGCATGTTCCGTTCTTCTCAATCTCCGGCTCTGAGTTTGTTGAGATGTTCGTCGGCATGGGTGCCGCGAAGGTCCGGGACCTCTTCAAGCAGGCAAATGAGAAAGCGCCGTGTATCGTCTTTATCGATGAGATCGATACCATCGGTAAAAAGCGTGACGGAAGCGGCATGGGCGGAAACGATGAGCGTGAGCAGACCTTAAACCAGCTTCTTACAGAGATGGACGGATTCGACGGACGAAAGGGTGTTGTGATCCTGGCGGCCACAAACCGTCCAGAGACCCTCGATAAGGCTCTTTTGAGACCGGGCCGTTTCGACAGAAGAATTCCGGTGGAACTCCCGGATCTCAAAGGCCGTGAGGCGATCCTGCGGGTACATGGAAAAGATGTCAAGATGGATGAGTCCGTTGACTTTAACGCCATCGCGAGAGCGACTGTCGGAGCCAGCGGTGCCGAGCTTGCGAACATTATCAACGAGGGCGCGCTCCGTGCCGTCCGCATGGGACGCCGCGTTGTATCCCAGGCTGACCTGGAGGAGAGCGTTGAGACTGTTATCGCCGGGTACCAGAAGAAAAATGCGTCCGTATCTGAAAATGAACGCCGGATCGTCGCTTATCACGAGATCGGCCACGCCCTGGTGGCTGCGTGCCAGAGCAATTCCGCTCCGGTCCACAAGATCACAATTATTCCGAGAACATCGGGTGCTCTCGGCTATACGATGCAGGTGGAGGATGGCGAGCGCCTTCTTATGAGTAAGGAGGAGGCACTTAACAAGATCGCAACCCTGACCGGCGGCCGTGCGGCGGAGGAATTTATGTTCCACTCTATCACGACCGGTGCCTCCAATGATATTGAGCAGGCCACAAAGCTTGCCCGTGCTATGGTGACCCGCTACGGTATGAGTGACCAGTTTGGTATGGTTGCCCTTGAGACCGTGACGAACCAGTACCTTGGCGGAGACACCTCCCTCGCATGCTCACCGGAGACAGCGAAAGCCATCGATGACGAGGTGATCGCTACCGTGAAGGCACAGTACGAGAAGGCAATGGGAATCTTAAGAGACCATGCAGCAAAATTAAACGAACTTGCCGGATATCTTCTCGAGAAGGAGACAATCACAGGGGAAGAATTTATGGAGATCCTGAACCGGTAAAAGCAGTATATCAGTGTGAGAAGACTCAGAGACCATGCAAAGTGGCTGCTCTGAGTCTTTTTTCGTTTTGGGAAAAGAATCAGTTACTTTTCATGGGTAGGAATTTTCTGAACTGAAAATTCCGTACAATACAGTGGTGGTAGTGGATTTTGCCGATTCGGAATGCGAAGCATCGGCAAAATCCTGTTACAGTGCGCGGGCAAGGAGTGCCCGTGTACTGTAACAAGAATCAGGCATCGGGCTGACGATGTAAAATCTCGATTGTGTATACCGGAAACCTATGTTAAAATGAGAGTGGAAATTTAGCTGTTGGGTTTAAAATACAAAATTAAAATGACCTGAAAAGAGGAATACCGACAGGAGGAATAACGGATGAAACAGAGATATTGTCCATACTGCGACCAGAAAATGACATCGGGTCTATACTGCAGCGGATGCAAAAGGATCGTGTGGCATCCATATGTGCAGGATGTGGATTACTACTTAAATGAGAGGCATCCTCGCCATGAGTCAGACTGCCTGTACCATGATGGCGGAAGCGAATACCCTGGAAGCAGCACGTCCGGTACAGATTCGTACGCGGGCATATTTAAAGGGAATGGGACATCAACCAGAATACAGGGCGGAAAGAAAAAGACAAATCGGGAGAAGAAGACAGCGGATCCATTCCAGAATATGGGAAACCGGATGACGGGACAGCGGAATGCGTTCGAACGTATGAAGAGCCAGCTTGAACAGTACCGCAGCCAGGCAGATACCTGCCAGAGTGGAACTTACAGCAGCCAGTCCGCGAAGAACATTATGGACCGCGTAAACTCCGAGCGGGGACGGAAGAAGCCGTTTACCGGCATTCTGATCGTTGTGATCATCTGGCTGGTATTTTCCGTCGGCGGAAACCTGCTGTTCCTTATCACCCATGCGATCCGGGAATCGATCTACGGGATCGAGAACATCTTCGACTCGTCCAGCGGCGATCTCTGGTCCTCTGCCGATTCCAACGCCGTGGAGGTTCTTGGAGAGGGCGAGCTCTCCGACGAGGAGGTGCGGGCCATCGGAACAAACTGTACAAACTACGGTCACTATGACGCCCAGCTTGCGGATGTGACGGCCGCCCTGGACCGGCTCCTGCCGCAGTACGGATTTTCTGAGTGGTCGATGGAGGACACATACAGCTACAACTATGCTTCGGACGATATGAGCTGGTACAACACAGATCAGGCCTATTATCTGAGTCGTGACGGGGAGTATGTGGGAAGCATTACCATCTACGCTGACACGGCAACGGATGATCTCCATGGGATCGGTGCCTACAGCAGCAATGAGGAGGCCTTTTACCAGATCGTGGACGTGCTGGAAGCTGCATTTCAGGAATTCGGCTATCTGGATACGGATCTAAGCGGACAGGAGGTATATCAGGAACTGATCAATACCGAGGATATGATCGTTAGTAAGACAGATGACAGTGTCAACGGATTTACCACAGCTTATGGACCGGAGATTTTTGCAAGTAAAGAAAGCCCGTCAGGGGATGATTTTTATTCGATCCAGATGTATGCGCCGGGGTATTACACAAGCGTAGAGTAGAATGGTAAAAATTATATAGACTGATAAAAGATGTGCTGCAGGATCATCTGAAAGATTCTGCAGCACATCTTTTATTTACGTGAACAACGTCCAGGAAAACCTTGTAAAAAAGTGCTTGACAGATTGACAAACCCATGATAGTATGAAATGTGCACTATTGTGGTATCATGTGCATATGGTACCAGTATGCCCAAAATTGGCTATTGATTATAGAGAAAGAAAACAGGGGTGAAACGTCAAATGGAGAAAAGCAGAATGCGTCCGGTGCCGGCCGGCAAGAGCGTAAGAATGAGCTTCTCAAGACAGAAAGAAGTTCTTGAGATGCCGAACCTGATCGAGATCCAGAAGGATTCTTATCAGTGGTTCCTCGACGAGGGCCTGAAAGAGGTCTTTGACGATATCTCTCCGATCGCTGACTTTGCTGGACATCTGAGCCTGGAGTTTGTAGACTTCACGCTGTGCAAAGATGACATCAAATATACGATCGAAGAGTGCAAAGAGCGTGATGCGACTTACGCGGCACCTTTAAAGGTTAAGGTGAGACTCTGCAACAAAGATAAAGATGAAATCAATGAACATGAGATTTTCATGGGCGATCTGCCGTTAATGACAGATACCGGCTCCTTCGTTATTAACGGTGCCGAGCGTGTTATCGTCAGCCAGTTGGTACGTTCCCCAGGTATATATTATGGAATCGATCATGATAAGATCGGTAAGGAATTATACTCCTGTACCGTGATCCCGAACCGTGGAGCATGGTTAGAGTATGAGACCGATTCCAACGACGTGTTCTATGTCCGTGTAGACCGTACGAGAAAGGTCCCGGTTACAGTCCTGATTCGTGCGCTCGGATATGGAACAAACGCCGAGATCATCGATCTCTTCGGTGAAGAGCCGAAGCTTCTCGCAAGCTTTGGAAAAGATACATCCGACAACTATCAGGATGGTCTCCTTGAATTATATAAGAAGATCCGTCCGGGCGAGCCGCTGTCCGTTGACAGCGCTGAGAGCCTGTTAAATGGTATGTTCTTTGATCCGAGAAGATACGATCTCGCGAAGGTCGGCAGATACAAATTCAACAAGAAGCTCCACATGAAGAACCGTATCGTAGGACAGATTCCGTCTGAGGATATCGTCGATACATCTACAGGTGAAATCCTTGCCGAAGCAGGAAAGGCAATCACAAAGGACCAGGCGATCGCGATCCAGAACGCAGCAATCCCGTACGTATGGATCCAGACTGAGGAACGTGTAGAGAAGGTTCTCTCAAACCTCATGGTAGATCTTTCCGCATACGTAACATTTAATCCGGAAGAAGTAGGTATTACAGAATTAGTATACTACCCGGTATTAAAAGAGATTCTGGAAAAAGCAGGGGATGACGAGGAAGAGTTAAAAGCAGAACTCCACCGCAACATCCACGAGCTCGTTCCGAAGTGCATTACAAAGGAAGATATCCTTGCTTCCATCAACTACAATATGCACCTTGAGTACGGCATCGGCGTTAAGGATGATATCGACCACCTTGGAAACCGTCGTATCCGTGCAGTCGGCGAGCTGCTTCAGAACCAGTACCGCATCGGTCTTTCCAGAATGGAGCGTGTGGTACGCGAAAGAATGACAACACAGGACATCGACGGAATTACTCCGCAGTCCCTGATCAATATCAAACCGGTAACCGCAGCAGTGAAGGAGTTCTTCGGAAGCTCCCAGTTATCCCAGTTCATGGACCAGAACAACCCGTTATCCGAGCTTACGCATAAGAGACGTCTCTCCGCGTTAGGACCGGGCGGTCTGTCCAGAGAACGTGCGGGATTCGAGGTTCGAGATGTACACTACACCCACTATGGCCGTATGTGTCCGGTCGAGACTCCTGAGGGACCGAACATCGGTCTGATTAACTCCCTTGCAAGCTATGCGAAGGTAAACCAGTACGGCTTTGTTGAGGCTCCGTACCGTGTCGTAGATAAGACTGATCCGGCAAACCCGCGTGTTACCGATGAAGTCGTTTATATGACCGCGGACGAAGAGGATAACTACATCGTAGCACAGGCGAACGAGCCGCTCGATGAGGAAGGCCACTTCATCCACAACAACGTATCCGGTCGTTTCCGTGAGGAGACTTCCTCCTTCCAGAAGAGACAGATCGATTTAATGGACGTATCCCCGAGAATGGTATTCTCTGTCGCTACATCCATGATCCCGTTCTTACAGAACGATGACGCGAACCGTGCCCTGATGGGATCCAACATGCAGCGTCAGGCAGTACCGCTTCTTTCCACAGAAGCTCCGGTCGTTGGTACCGGTATCGAGGGCAAGGCTGCCGTTGACTCCGGTGTCTGCGTTGTTGCAAAGAATGCTGGCGTTGTTGAGCGCTCCGCGTCCAATGAGATCGTGATCAAGAGAGATTCTGACGGAAACCGCGATGTTTACCGCCTGATCAAATTCTCACGAAGCAACCAGTCCAACAGCTATAACCAGAAGCCGATCGTTTACAAGGGAGACCATGTAGAGAAGGGCGAGGTTATCGCAGACGGACCGTCCACAAAGGATGGAGAGATCGCACTTGGTAAGAACCCGCTGATCGGATTCATGACCTGGGAAGGTTACAACTACGAGGATGCGGTTCTCTTAAGCGAAAAACTCGTTATGAACGATGTATACACATCTGTTCATATTGAAGAATATGAATGCGAATCCCGTGACACCAAGTTAGGACCGGAAGAGATCACAAGAGATGTTCCGGGTGTTGGTGAGGACGCATTAAAAGACCTGGATGAGAGAGGAATCATCCGCATCGGCGCTGAGGTACGTGCCGGTGATATCTTAGTCGGAAAGGTAACTCCGAAGGGAGAAACTGAGCTGACTGCAGAAGAAAGACTTCTCCGCGCGATCTTCGGTGAGAAGGCAAGAGAAGTCCGCGATACATCCTTAAAGGTGCCGCACGGCGCTTACGGAACCATCATCGACGCAAAACTCTTCACAAGAGAGAACGGCGACGAGCTTGCTCCTGGCGTAAACGAGACAGTCCGCATCTACATCGCACAGAAACGTAAGATCTCTGTCGGTGATAAGATGGCCGGCCGTCATGGTAACAAGGGTGTTGTCTCCCGTGTACTTCCAGTAGAGGATATGCCGTTCCTTCCGAATGGCCGTCCGCTCGATATCGTATTAAACCCGTTAGGCGTGCCGTCCCGAATGAACATCGGACAGGTCCTCGAGATCCACTTAAGCCTTGCTGCAAAGGCACTCGGCTTTAACGTTTCCACACCGGTATTCGATGGCGCGGACGAGAACGATATCCAGGATACACTGGAGCTTGCAAATGATTATGTAAATATGGAATGGGATGCATTCCAGGAGAAGTATAAGGATATCCTTCGTCCGGATGCGATGGAATACCTCGGCGAGCACCTTGACCATCGTGCTCTCTGGAAAGGCGTTCCGATCAGCCGTACCGGTAAAGTACAGCTCCGCGACGGACGTACAGGTGAATACTTCGATGGTCCGACTACGATCGGACACATGCACTACCTGAAGCTGCATCACCTGGTTGATGATAAGATCCATGCCCGTTCCACAGGTCCATACGCACTGGTAACACAGCAGCCGTTAGGTGGTAAAGCACAGTTCGGCGGACAGCGTTTCGGTGAGATGGAGGTTTGGGCTCTTGAGGCTTACGGTGCGGCTTACACCCTTCAGGAGATCCTGACTGTGAAGTCCGATGATGTTGTAGGACGTGTAAAGACCTACGAGGCGATCATCAAGGGCGAGAACATTCCGGAGCCGGGTATTCCGGAGTCCTTCAAGGTACTCTTAAAAGAGTTACAGTCTCTCGGACTGGACGTAAGAGTGCTGCGTGACAACGGTGAAGAGGTCGATATGTCTGAGAACATCGACTACTCCGATACCAACTATGACCTTCGTTCCATCATCGAGGGAGACCGCCGCTACAACGATAAGGAAGACTTATCCGACTACGGATTCCAGAAGCAGGAATTCAAGGGCGACGAGCTTGTCAATGTGGAAGACGATGACTATACAAACGACGGTGCCAAAGACGACTATGTCGATGACGATTATACCGAGGATGACGACAAATAATTAGAAGGGAGTACCGTTCATGCCTGAGACAAATGAAACTTATCAGCCGATGACATTCGACGCGATCCGTATCGGACTTGCCTCTTCGGAAAAGATTCTGGAATGGTCCCATGGTGAGGTTAAGAAACCAGAGACCATCAACTACAGAACCTTAAAGCCGGAGAAAGACGGTCTGTACTGTGAGAGAATCTTTGGACCGACCAAGGACTGGGAGTGTCATTGTGGTAAATACAAGAAAATCAGATATAAAGGTGTTATCTGTGACCGCTGCGGCGTTGAGGTAACAAAATCCAGCGTCCGCCGTGAGCGTATCGGACACATTGCGCTTGCTGCTCCGGTATCCCATATCTGGTATTTTAAAGGTATTCCGAGCCGTATGGGCCTGATTCTGGATATCTCTCCGAGAGTCCTCGAGAAAGTCCTGTACTTTGCTTCCTATATCGTTCTGGATGCCGGAAACACCGGTCTTCAGTTAAAACAGGTCCTTTCTGAGAAAGAGTACCGTGATGCTGTTGAAAAGTATGGCTACGGCACATTCCGTGTGGGAATGGGTGCTGAGGCTGTTCAGGAACTTTTAAAGAATATCGATCTGGATAAGGACTCCGAAGAGCTTAGAAAAGCTCTTCAGGAGGCATCCGGCCAGAAGAGAGCGAGAATCATCAAACGTCTTGAGGTCGTAGATGCATTCCGCAGCTCCGGAAACAGACCGGAGTGGATGATCATGAATGTGATTCCGGTTATCCCGCCGGATATCCGTCCGATGGTTCAGCTTGACGGTGGACGTTTCGCGACATCCGACTTAAATGACTTATACAGAAGAATCATCAACCGTAACAACCGTCTTGCAAGACTTCTTGAGCTCGGTGCTCCGGATATTATCGTCCGCAACGAGAAGAGAATGCTTCAGGAGGCCGTTGATGCCCTGATCGATAACGGCAGACGCGGCAGACCGGTTACAGGTCCTGGAAACCGTGCATTAAAGTCCCTTTCCGATATGTTAAAGGGTAAACAGGGACGTTTCCGTCAGAACCTTCTCGGTAAGCGAGTTGACTATTCCGGACGTTCCGTTATCGTCGTTGGACCGGAACTTAAGATCTATCAGTGCGGTCTCCCGAAGGAGATGGCGATCGAGCTCTTCAAACCGTTCGTTATGAAGGAACTCGTTGCTAACGGAACCGCACATAACATCAAGAACGCGAAGAAGATGGTTGAGCGCCTCCAGACAGAGGTCTGGGACGTACTTGAGGATGTAATCAAAGAGCATCCGGTTATGTTAAACCGTGCTCCTACTCTTCACCGTCTTGGTATTCAGGCGTTCGAGCCGATCCTTGTAGAAGGTAAGGCGATCAAGCTTCATCCGCTCGTTTGTACCGCATTCAACGCGGACTTCGATGGAGACCAGATGGCGGTTCACCTTCCGCTTACCATGGAAGCACAGGCAGAGTGCCGCTTCCTTCTTCTCTCCCCGAACAACCTGTTAAAGCCGTCTGATGGTGGTCCGGTAGCCGTTCCTTCCCAGGATATGGTTCTCGGTATCTACTATCTGACACAGGAGAGACCGGGCGCAAAGGGCGAGGGAATGTTCTTCAAGAGCCCGAACGAAGCACTTCTTGCATATGAGAACGGTGCCGTTACTCTTCACGCAAGAATCAAAGTCCGTGTGACAAAGACTCTTCCGGATGGAAGAACAATGACTGGTATCGTTGATACAACTGTCGGACGTATCCTCTTCAACGAGATCATCCCACAGGATCTTGGATTTGTAGACAGAACGATCCCGGGCAACGAGTTAAAGCCGGAGATCGATTTCCTCGTAAAGAAGAAACAGTTAAAGCAGATCCTCGAGAAAGTCATCAATACACACGGAGCGATCCAGACAGCGATCACCCTGGACGATATCAAGGCGATCGGTTACAAGTACTCCACAAGAGCAGCTATGACCGTATCCATTTCCGATATGACTGTCCCGGCAACAAAGAAGCAGCTCCTTGCAGACGCAGAAGCTACCGTTGACCGTATCGCTAAGAACTTCCGCCGTGGTCTTATCACAGAGGAAGAGCGTTACAAAGAAGTTATCGATGTATGGAAAGCAACCGATGACCAGCTGACACATGACCTTCTGACAGGTCTTGATAAATACAACAACATCTTCATGATGGCGGACTCCGGAGCCCGTGGTTCCGATAAGCAGATCAAGCAGCTTGCCGGTATGCGAGGACTCATGGCGGATACGACCGGTCACACGATCGAACTCCCGATCAAGTCCAACTTCCGTGAAGGTCTTGACGTACTTGAGTACTTCATCTCCGCACATGGTGCGAGAAAAGGTATGTCCGATACCGCTCTTCGTACAGCCGACTCCGGTTACCTGACAAGACGTCTTGTTGACGTATCCCAGGACCTTATCATCCGTGAGACAGACTGCTGTGAAAGCAAGGGAACGATCCCGTACATGGAGATCGAGGGCTTTACGGACGGTAAAGAGACCATCGAGACGCTGCAGGAGAGATTGACAGGCAGATATATCGCTGAGACGATCACAGATCCGGATACCGGAGAAGTTGTTGTTAAGGCTAACCATATGTGTACACCGAAACGTGCCGCAGCCGTTATCAAGGTTCTTGAGAAGCTCGGCAGAAATACTGTTAAGATCCGTACAGTCCTGACATGTAAGTGCCATATCGGTGTCTGCTCCAAGTGCTACGGCGCAAACATGGCGACAGGCCAGCCGGTACAGGTCGGAGAGGCTGTTGGTATCATTGCCGCACAGTCCATCGGTGAGCCTGGTACACAGCTGACCATGCGTACATTCCACTCCGGCGGTGTTGCCGGCGGCGATATCACACAGGGTCTTCCCCGTGTCGAGGAGCTTTTCGAGGCCAGACGCCCGAAGGGACTTGCGATCATCGCTGAATTCGGTGGTGTTGTTACAATTAAAGATACAAAGAAAAAACGTGAGATCATCGTTACGGACCAGGAGACAGGAAACTCCAAGACTTATCTGATCCCCTATGGTTCCAGAATCAAAGTTGCGGACGGACAGGTTCTCGAGGCCGGCGACGTTCTTACAGAGGGTAGCATCAACCCGCACGACCTGTTAAAGGTTAAGGGCGTTCGTGCCGTACAGGATTACATGATCCGTGAGGTACAGCGTGTTTACCGCTTACAGGGTGTAGAGATCAACGATAAGCATATCGAGATGATCGTGCGTCAGATGTTAAAGAAGATCCGTGTCGAGGAGAGCGGCGATTCCGACGTTCTTCCGGGCGTATCCATGGATGTTCTTGATTTCAACGAGATGAACGAGGAGCTCATCGCTGCAGGCAAACAGCCGGCAGAGGGCAAACAGGTCATGCTCGGTATCACAAAGGCATCCCTTGCAACCGATTCCTTCTTATCCGCCGCATCCTTCCAGGAGACCACAAAGGTTCTTACTGAGGCTGCGATCAACGGTAAGGTCGATCACCTGATCGGTCTGAAAGAGAATGTTATTATCGGTAAGCTGATCCCGGCTGGTACCGGAATGAAGCGTTACCGCAATATCAAGCTCAGCACAGGCGAGATCGAGGAGAAGAAGCCGGAGCAGGAAGCACCGGTTGCTGAAGAACCGCAGGAGGAGACGGATGCTCCGCTTGAGGAAGCAGATAAAATCATTCTCAACGAGGATGATACACAGGATGTCGATGAGTGATCGGTATTTTGACAAATAAATATATCGGAAAGCTTTCTGGAAACAGGAACTTTTCCGTATGCTGAGGCATATAAGAACAGCGAGGAGAACATGAAAGATCATGTTTTTCCTCGCTGTTTGAGTATACAGATGGTTAGAAGAAAGCAACTTGTAACGATTCGGCGAGCCGATGGGCTTTCTGTGCTGAATGTGAGAAGACCTGAATTACAATTTCTTGATTTTTGGCTTGGCGCGGCAAGTGTGCGGACCGATGGAGGTGTTTTACATGATTACGATACTGTCCGGCTTATTTATTAAAAACAGAGATCAATTCGGGAACAGCGATGTGCGCCGTGCCTACGGCATGCTCTGCAGTATTGTGGGCATCGCGCTCAATGTATTTCTGTTTGCCGGAAAATATCTGGCGGGTGTGATCAGTGGATCCATCGCTATTACGGCGGATGCATTCAATAACCTGTCAGATGCAGGATCATCCTTTATCTCTCTTGTGGGATTTAAATTTTCCGGCATGAAGGCTGACGCGGATCACCCCTTTGGACACGGGCGCATCGAGTATGTCTCCGGATTTGGAGTTTCCATGGTCATCATTCTCATGGGAATCGAGCTTTTCAAAACTTCCATAGAGAAGATCTTTCATCCGGAGCCGGTGGAGACAGGCGCTCTGGCGGTGGGGATCCTTGTGGTCTCCATCTGTGTAAAGGGATACATGTGCTTTTACAATCGGACAGTCGGCAAAAAGATCCAGTCGGAGACCATGAAAGCGACGGCTATGGACAGTATGAGCGATTCCATCGCGACAACGGCGGTTCTGATCTCCATGGCTGTGGCCCATGTGACAGGCATTAGTATCGATGGATGGTGCGGCTGCCTGGTGGCATGCTTTGTATTGTATGCAGGATTTGGCGCGGCGAAGGATACCCTGAATCCGCTTCTCGGAGAACCGCCTTCCAGAGAATTTGTAAATGAGATCAAGACGATCGTTATGGCTCATCCTGAGATCCTTGGGATCCATGATCTAGTGGTCCACGATTACGGCCCGGGGAGGCGCATGATATCCCTCCACGGGGAAGTGTCCGGGGATTGCGATATCTTTGAGATCCACGATGTGATCGATCGGATCGAGAAGGAATTGAAGGAAAAACTTGGCTGTGAGGCCGTGATCCACATGGATCCGATCGTCGTGAATAACGAGGCGATCAATGAGACAAAAAAGGAAGTTGTTGACATGATCAACGAACATTTTCCGGGCGTCACCATCCATGATTTCCGCATGATCCAGGGTCCAACCCATACGAACCTGATCTTCGATGCGGTGGTTCCATTCCAGTATGGGAAAACGAACGAAGAGGTAAAACAGGGGATCGCGAACCTGATCTCAGAGAAATGGGATGGTTATTACGCAGTGATACAGGCAGAGCAGTCATATCTGGAATAAAGAAAAGAGATTGAATCCGGCAGAGCGTGCAGAAGCGCTTTGCCGGATTTTTGCAGTTAAAGAAAACGTAAGAAGTCTACAGGAAAAATGGTTTGCGATTGCATGGTTGAACTGCTATACTTGAGATATGGAACTCACGGAAGTATGTGGGCAGATGGGTGACAGAACAGGCGCTCCGGCATCTGGAAACTTGTGCAGATGACCGACGCGGTTGTTGAATTTTAAGGAGGTCTCTTTTATGAAAAAGTGGAAAATGATCCTTACTGCAGCGATGCCGTTAGCAATGGCACTGTCCTTCCCGGCATTCGCGGGCGAATGGCACGAGGATATGAACGGCAGGTGGTATGAGAACGATGACGGTTCCTACTGCCGGAACGGCTGGTACTGGATCGATGGTGATCATGATGGCTGGGCACAGTGCTATTATTTTGGAAATTCCGGTTATCTGCAGATGAATGCCGGATATGCGCAGACAAATACGGGTCATGCGGACGGATATGAGATCGACAAAAATGGTGCCTGGAGCGTAAATGGTGTTACCCAGGTAAAGGCAGTTCCGACCGCTGTCGCGGAGAACGATCCGGAGGCGCTGAAGGTCTATGAGGAAGCACAGCAGCTTAGCGAGTCTCTCCCGAGCGCGAATATCGATGTGGACTATACGATCACCATGTCTTATCTCGGACAGAATATTGATATGTCCATGAATATGAAGCTGATGATGAAAGAGGACGCGAACGGAGACATGCAGTTTGTATGCAAGGGTACCGCGGATACGCTTGGAACCGCAGTGCCGATCGATATGTTCTACACAGACGGATACATGTATGTGAACACTATGGGCATCAAGTACAGGCAGGCCATGGATCTGGAAGCTGCGAAAGCTCAGGCCACACAGATCAACATGGATCTGGATACGGATGTTGTCAAAGGCTTGAGAATGTATACAAGCGGTGACACAAGGAAACTTGCATTCACTATTGATGACCAGAAGATCAACGAGATCCTGACCGCAGTTACCAGCGCGACCGCAGAGACCTACGAGGAGCTTGGGGTCACTCTGGACATGAAGATCAATGAGTCGAACGGCGAGATGACGGTCAACAAAGATGGCTATTGCGAGGCTATGAAGATGTTTATGGACTACGGAATGAGTGTCACAGATCATACAACATCCGAAGCTGATGAGATGAACTATAAGATGGATATCAATATGACATATAAGAATCCGGGCAAGGAAGTTTATTTTGAGATCCCATCTACAGATGGCTACGAAGATATTGCTGTGGCTTATGTGGCAGATGCGGAATAGGGGCAGTAGAATCGGAACCGGTCTGGCTCGTTAAAAAGTGAAGTGTAAATGGGCGCTGGTTTGCGTATGGCTGAGAGGTCATGGCAGATCAGCGCCTTTTTGTGCCACAGGAAATCCCTGTTCACAGATGGAAGCGGCAGGCTTTGCAGAAATGGAGTTTCAACTGTAATGAGATCTGCCTGCAGCTGCGTCTGGGAGAATAGCAGATTGGAGCATCTCTCATATATTAAGATAGAAGAAACAGGACAAAGAGGGAGAGATTATGGTATCCATCAGCCTATGCATGATCGTGCGCAATGAGGAAAAGGTCCTCGGAAGATGCCTGGCCTGCGTGCAGGGATTTGCGGATGAGATCATAATTGTGGACACGGGATCTACGGACCGGACGAAGGAGATCGCATTTTCTTTTACGGACAAGGTTTATGATTTTAAATGGAAGGATGACTTTGCAGCGGCGAGAAATTTTGCTTTTTCCAGGGGAACGGGGGATTACCTGTTCTGGCTGGATGCAGATGATGTGGTAAGGCAGGAGGAACGGAGAAAATTAATGGATCTTAAGAGACAGCTGGATGACGAATGGCCGGATGTGGTGATGATGAAATACGCGGTTGGATATGACGGGGATGGCGCACCGTCATTTTTCTTTTATAGAGAACGTCTTTTAAGGCGGTGCGGAAAAGCCGTATGGAAAGGGCGCATCCACGAGGCAGTGGAACCCTTTGGAAAAGTAGTGCGGGAAGATATCATGATCGAGCACCGGAAAGTGGGGACAGGGGATCCGGACAGGAATCTTCGGATATTTGAGCAGATGCTCCGGGAGAATGGAAAATTATCTCCGCGGGATCAGTATTATTACGGAAAGGAATTATATTACCACAGAAGATACCGGGATGCCGCTTCCGTATTTTCGGAATATCTGGAACTGCCGGATGGCTGGCGGGAAGACCGGGTGGATGCCTGCAGGCATGGAGCGTACTGTATGTATCGGATCGGAGACCGGGACCGGGCACTAAAGTTTCTGCTTTCCGGACTTTCTGAGGGGATCCCGAAGCCGGAGCTCTGCTGTGATCTCGGATGGTGGTTCTTCTCGGCCAGGCGCTATCGCGACGCAATTTTCTGGTACGGGCAGGCAGTTCAGACCGGAAGGTGGACCGGGGAGGACGGTTTTGTGATGCCGGAGTGCCGGGGATATATTCCGTATCTGCAGATGTGTGTATGCTATGACAGGCTGGGGGAATGGAAAACGGCGGAGCGGTATAATGAGCTGGCGGAGAGGTGCCGGCCGGGGACGGAGACATGCCAGTTAAACAGGAAATATTTTGAGAAAAGAAAAGAGCGGCAAATTGAATGGATCCAGTGAGGTGACAGCAGGAGTTTTGGACAAAAAATCGCAGAAGTAGCAGTTTCGGACGGGCAGCATAGATTATAGTAAGCGAACAACCTGTATGGGATGTCCGCCAGGAAAATATGCTGAAAGGGGAATTGATCATGCGCAATTATGAATATGATTTCTGGGAGAACGAGGACTGCAGAGCAGAGAGCTGCCGGGGTGGAGACGAGAGAGGACACTGGGATGGGAACTGTTGCTGTGGCCGAGACGGAAGAGACCGCTGGGACGGAACGCAGGGCTGTGGCGGAGATGGAAGAGGTGGCTGCGGTGGGAATTGTGGCTGCGGAGGAAACAGAAGAGGCGGCTGTGGCGGAAATTGCGGAAGCGGCTGGGGATATGGCTGGAGACACGGAACCTGCTGCTGCCGAGGACCGCAGGGTCCGAGAGGCCCTCAGGGATGCCCGGGGCCTGAAGGACCGAGAGGTCCACAGGGGTTTCCGGGATTTGACGGAGCGCCGGGAGCGACAGGCCCGATGGGCCCGATGGGACCGGCAGGAGCGCCGGGGGTGACAGGGCCGATGGGCCCGATGGGTCCGGCAGGAGCAGTGGGAGCGACAGGTCCGATGGGTCCGGCAGGAGCGCCGGGAGCGACAGGAGCGATGGGCCCGATGGGTCCGGCAGGAGCAGTGGGAGCGACAGGCCCGATAGGCCCGATGGGTCCGGCAGGAGCAGTGGGAGCGACAGGTCCGATGGGCCCGATGGGTCCGGCAGGAGCAGTGGGAGCGACAGGTCCGATGGGCCCGATGGGTCCGGCAGGAGCAGTGGGAGCGACAGGTCCGATGGGTCCGATAGGTCCGGCAGGAGCAGTGGGAGCGACAGGTCCGATGGGCCCGATGGGTCCGGCAGGAGCAGTGGGAGCGACAGGTGCGATGGGTCCACAGGGGCCAACCGGTCCGACAGGTCCCGCAGGGACAGTGACAGCGGCCGCTCCGGTGGCAAATGCCACAGACTCGGAGAACGTGGTGAATCAGTTTAATGAATTACTTGCAAATCTGAGAACGGCTGGACTTCTGGCACCCAATCCCTAACGAAGGATAGATTAAAAGAGGAGACCGCAGATGCGGTCTCCCTCAGGATCGAAAGAGATTTGTAACGGTTCAGCCCGGGAGCGGTATCGTTCCAGAATGTGTATCGGATGTGGACTAAATCGCATCGGGGGGGATCAAATCGCACCGGGGGTCTTGCATGAAAATTTCCGGTATGGTAAAATCCTGTCTGAAAATATACAGTGCTTGTAACAGTTCAGTACCTTTGCAGTTGCGGGCAAAAATCTATTCCGGACCGGCTGTGCGATGGGATTATTGACACTGCCGGAACGCAGAAGGAGGAAAAAGTCATGAAAGAAACATGGAACGTCCTCGACCCGGACGAGTATGTAAAACACAATCCATTTATGGGATATACCAATATGAAGATTGAAAAGATCTCCCCGGAATGCAGTGAGATCAGTATGAAGATCACTCACGGCGTGACAAACCTGATGGGCATGGTCCATGGCGGAATGCTCTATGCTCTGGCAGATGTGGTAACAGGCCTCACGGCCAGAGCCGACGGAAGAAAATATGTGACCCAGAGTGCCCATATAAACTTTATCCGGAACGTATCGGAGGGAACGGTCTATGCAAAAGGCATCTTGATCCGCCGCGGCAGATCCATCACAATCGTCCGCAGTGAAGTGACAGATGAAAAGGGAGATCTTCTCGCTGATGTGACCGTGGACATGTTCTGTCTTGGAGAGTAGTCTCCTGGCAGGAGAAAAACAGGCCAAACCTGTCAAAATCACAAGAGATAAATTTGAGACAACTCATCCAGGCGTGTCATGATCGAAAAACGCCGTATTTTCAAAGAAAATTTAAGGTTTCTCCTTGACATGCAGAAAAACTCTGTATATAATAATGGGGCGTGCATCGGGTACGTCCCGTTTTTTGTGCGCATAAAGGCTGAAAGCAGCAACCAACAGTCAATATCACAGGAGGTGAAAAGAATGCCAACATTTAACCAGTTAGTAAGAAAAGGTAGAGAGACTACTGTAAAGAAATCTACAGCTCCGGCACTCCAGAAAGGATACAATTCCCTTCATAAGAAAGCCACAGATACATCTGCTCCGCAGAAGAGAGGTGTATGCACAGCTGTTAAGACTGCAACTCCTAAGAAGCCGAACTCCGCTCTTAGAAAGATTGCCAGAGTACGTCTTTCCAACGGTATTGAAGTAACAAGCTATATCCCGGGTGAGGGACATAACCTTCAGGAGCACTCCGTTGTTCTGATCCGTGGTGGTCGTGTTAAGGACCTTCCGGGTACCAGATACCACATCATCAGAGGTACTCTTGATACTGCAGGCGTTGCCAACAGAAGACAGGCTCGCTCCAAGTACGGCGCAAAGAGACCGAAAGATAAAAAATAATTGCGAAGCAATTATTGCTACTCAAACGTAGCGAAGCGGAGTTCGAGTTTCCCGTCTTAAGTGGCGGTCGATAGAAACTTGAACAACCGCATAGGGATCACTAACAGGAATAAAGTGAATGCGTACAACGCATATTAGTGCCGGTGGTATTTGACCTGTGGTTGCAGGAAATAGATAGAAAACCGCGCGCGAACACATTTTATGGAAACATGTGAGTACCGATGATATAATTTTTATAATTAAGGAGGGAAGTAACGTGCCACGTAAAGGACATACTCAGAAAAGAGACGTATTAGCAGACCCGCTTTACAGCAACAAAGTTGTAACCAAGCTGATCAACAACATCATGCTTGATGGTAAGAGGGGCGTTGCTCAGAAGATTGTTTACGGCGCTTTCGAAGAGGTCGCTGAAAAGACTGGTAAGGACGCTGTAGAAGTATTTGAAGAGGCTATGAACAACATCATGCCGGTTCTCGAGGTTAAGGCAAAACGTATCGGTGGTGCAACATACCAGGTACCGATCGAGGTTAAGCCGGAGAGAAGACAGGCATT
Source organism: Pilosibacter fragilis (assembly GCF_032490495.1). Classification (NCBI taxonomy): domain Bacteria; kingdom Bacillati; phylum Bacillota; class Clostridia; order Eubacteriales; family Clostridiaceae; genus Pilosibacter; species Pilosibacter fragilis. The sequence goes on from NZ_JAVYJB010000004.1 coordinate 135,574, forward strand.
AGGCCTTCGCTGGATCACTCTCTATTCCCGTAAGAGAAGCGAGAAGACCCAGGTAGAGAGACTTGCAAACGAGATTATGGATGCTGCAAACAACACAGGCGCATCTGTAAAGAAGAAAGAGGAAATGCATAAGATGGCTGAGGCTAACAAGGCATTTGCTCACTACAGATTCTAATAGGAGGAAAAATCCTTGGCTGGAAGAGAATATCCGTTAGAGAGAACCAGAAATATCGGAATCATGGCTCATATCGATGCTGGTAAGACAACAACGACAGAGCGTATCCTTTATTATACTGGTATTAACTATAAGATCGGTGATACTCACGAAGGTACAGCTACCATGGACTGGATGGAGCAGGAGCAGGAGAGAGGTATCACGATCACATCCGCAGCTACGACTTGTCACTGGACTCTTCAGGAAAAGACAAAGCCGAAGGCTGGCGCACTTGAGCACCGTATCAACATCATCGATACACCAGGCCACGTAGACTTCACTGTTGAGGTTGAGCGTTCCCTCCGTGTACTTGATGGCGCTGTTGGCGTTTTCTGTGCAAAGGGTGGTGTAGAGCCGCAGTCCGAGAACGTATGGCGTCAGGCTGATACCTACAACGTACCGAGAATGGCATTCATCAACAAGATGGATATCCTTGGTGCAAACTTCTACGGCTGTGTAGATCAGATCCGTACAAGACTTGGCAAGAACGCGATCTGCATCCAGCTCCCGATCGGTAAGGAAGACGAGTTCAAGGGAATCATCGACCTCTTCGAGATGAAGGCTTACATCTACAATGATGATAAGGGCGATGATATCTCCGTAACAGACATTCCGGAAGATATGGCAGATGATGCAGAGCTTTACCACGGCGAACTCGTTGAGAAGATCTGCGAGCTCGATGATGACCTCATGATGCAGTATCTTGAGGGTGAGGAGCCGACCGTTGATGAGATGAAGAAGGTTCTTCGTAAAGCAACCTGCGAGTGTCAGGCAATTCCGGTATGCTGCGGTACAGCATACAGAAACAAAGGCGTACAGAAGCTCCTTGATGCGATCATCGAGTACATGCCGTCTCCGCTTGACATCCCGCCGATCAAGGGCGTTGACCTTGAGGGCAACGAAGTAGTTCGTCATTCTTCCGATGATGAGCCGTTCTCCGCACTTGCATTCAAGATCATGACAGACCCGTTCGTAGGTAAACTTGCATTCTTCCGTGTTTACTCCGGAACAATGAACTCCGGTTCCTACGTATTAAACGCAACAAAAGATAAAAAAGAGCGTGTTGGCCGTATCCTTCAGATGCATGCAAACAAGAGACACGAGCTTGACAAGGTTTACTCCGGTGATATCGCCGCTGCAGTTGGATTCAAGTCCACAACAACTGGTGATACAATCTGTGACGAGCAGCATCCGGTAATCCTTGAGTCCATGGTATTCCCGGAGCCGGTTATCGATATCGCAATCGAGCCGAAGACAAAAGCCGGACAGGATAAGATGGGCGAGGCTCTTGCAAAGCTTGCTGAAGAGGACCCGACATTCCGTGTTCATACTGATACAGAAACAGGCCAGACCATCATCTCCGGTATGGGTGAGCTGCATCTGGAAATCATCGTTGACCGTCTCCTTCGTGAATTCAAGGTAGAGGCTAACGTTGGTGCTCCGCAGGTTGCTTATAAAGAGACAATGACTAAGGCTGTTGACGTAGACAGCAAGTACGCGAAGCAGTCCGGTGGTCGTGGACAGTACGGTCACTGTAAAGTACACTTCACACCGATGGATCCGAACGGCGAAGAGACATTCAAGTTCACTTCTTCCGTTGTCGGCGGTGCTATTCCGAAGGAATACATTCCGGCTGTCGGCGAAGGTATCGAAGAGGCTACAAAGGCCGGTATCCTTGGCGGATTCCCGGTACTCGGCGTAGCTGCAGATGTATATGATGGATCTTACCATGAGGTCGACTCTTCCGAGATGGCATTCCACATCGCTGGTTCCATGGCATTCAAGGATGCTATGGCGAAAGGTAACCCGGTACTTCTTGAGCCGATCATGAAGGTAGAGGTTACAATGCCTGAGGAGTACATGGGCGACGTTATCGGTGACGTTAACGCACGTCGTGGACGTATCGAGGGTATGGAAGATATCGGCGGCGGCAAGATGGTTAAGGCATATGTTCCGCTTGCTGAGATGTTCGGCTACTCCACAGACCTTCGTTCCAGAACACAGGGTCGTGGTAACTACTCCATGTTCTTCGAGAAGTATGAGCAGGTACCGAAGAGCGTTCAGGAGAAGATCATCGCTGAGAGAAAGGGCGCTGCGAAATAATCCCACGGGATTATTTCCGGTTTCCTCTTGCATATAGCAAGAATAGGCTTGAAAAACTTTTTCGAATGGAATATAATAGTATTCAGCCTAAGTTAAATATGATAGCCCAATGGGCGCAAAATTAAGGAGGACGTTTTAAAATGGCAAAAGCTAAGTTTGAAAGAACCAAACCGCATTGTAACATTGGTACCATTGGACACGTTGACCATGGTAAAACAACATTAACAGCAGCAATCACAAAAGTTCTTGCAGCAAGAGTTGCAGGTAACACAGCTGAGAACTTTGAAGATATCGATAAAGCTCCGGAAGAGAGAGAACGTGGTATCACAATCTCTACAGCTCACGTTGAGTATCAGACAGAGAAGAGACACTATGCACACGTTGACTGCCCAGGCCATGCTGACTATGTAAAGAACATGATCACTGGTGCTGCTCAGATGGATGGTGCTATCCTCGTTGTAGCTGCTACTGATGGTGTTATGGCTCAGACAAGAGAGCACATCCTGCTTTCCCGTCAGGTAGGCGTACCGTACATCGTAGTATTCATGAACAAGTGCGATATGGTTGACGATCCGGAGCTTCTTGAGCTCGTAGAGATGGAGATCAGAGATCTTCTTAACGAGTACGAGTTCCCGGGCGATGACACTCCGATCATCCAGGGTTCCGCTCTTAAGGCTCTTGAGGATCCGAATGGTGAGTGGGGCGACAAGATCATGGAACTTATGGACGCTGTAGATAGCTACATTCCGGATCCGGTTCGTGACACAGATAAGCCGTTCCTTATGCCGATCGAGGATGTATTCACAATCACAGGTCGTGGTACAGTTGCTACAGGCCGTGTAGAGCGTGGTACTCTTAAACTTAATGATGAGGTTGAGATCGTTGGTATTCACGAGGAGACTCGTAAGACAGTTGTAACTGGTATCGAGATGTTCCGTAAGCTCCTTGACCAGGCTCAGGCTGGTGATAACATCGGTGCTCTTCTTCGTGGTGTTCAGAGAACAGAGATCCAGAGAGGTCAGTGTCTTGTTAAACCGGGTTCCGTAACCTGCCACAAGAAATTCACAGCTCAGGTTTACGTTCTTACTAAAGACGAGGGTGGTCGTCATACACCGTTCTTCAACAACTATCGTCCGCAGTTCTACTTCAGAACAACAGACGTTACAGGCGTTTGCGAGCTTCCGGAAGGTACAGAGATGTGCATGCCGGGCGACAACGTTGAGATGACAATCGAGCTTATCCATCCGGTAGCTATGGAGCAGGGTCTTCGTTTCGCTATCCGTGAGGGCGGCAGAACTGTTGGTTCCGGTAGAGTTGCTACAATCATCGAGTAATCAACGAATCTAATACCGAGGTGCTTTGCACCGAAAAAATAAATATAGTATCTCCGTGAGATATTTGTGTCCAAGCGTAAGAGACCCGCAGAACTTTGTTCTGCGGGTTTTTCTGTTACAAAAACAATATATGCTATGTTAGCAGTACCGAATTTGTGATTTTGCCGTAGACGAAAAGATTACATGCACCTAACTGATTTTACGCTTGACTAACCAATAGTTTGAGGAGTATTCTATAAAAAGAAGATACAAAATGAATAAATTCATATAAATTTACAGACAATATCCGATAAAACAATTGTAAAGCATAGGATCAGGGGGCGTTATTATGCAGGCTTTATCAACGGCAAAATCAGGGGAACGTTATACAATTAAGTGGATGCTCGGAAACCAGAAGGTGATGGATTTTCTTCATCGCCACGATTTCTGCGAGGGAAACCCGATCGATGTGATCCTGCGGAACAATGACTGGATGATCATTGGAAATGACATGTGCAGAGTCGCGATCGGATGTGAAGTTGCGGATAGAATCCAGGTTTAAGGTTTTTGAAAGATAAATAAAGAATGGGATCTTCGATAAAAGAAGGTGTGGCGGACAGAGAAAAAAGGTCTGGCGCACCTTTTATATTGCCATGCATCTGGAAAAAGCTGCCGGTGGCAGGTTCTGTAGCCAGGAAAGTCGGGAAAAGTTCTTCCCGCAGGGAAACTGGATGACAATCCCATCGCCTTATGATATGCTTGAGGAAGAATAAGGATCAGGAGGACGTTTAGATGGTGAATATATACGGAACGCTGGGACCGGCGTGCGCAAGCGAGAAGGTGCTGGCGGAGATGTTTTCACTGGGAATGACAGGAATGCGGCTGAACCTGTCCCATGTTACGCTCGCAGAGTCAGGGGATCTGATTGGAAAGATGAAGCGCGCAGCAGAAAAATGCGGGGTAAAACCGCAGCTTCTCGTGGACCTTCAGGGACCGGAACTGCGAACTGGAACCATCTCTGAGCCTGTTTCGTTGAAGAATGGGGATATTGTAGAGATATGCGGAATCCCAGAAAAAGTGAAGGATTCCTCAGTAGGTGGGGCAGATAGAAAAGAAATCGCACAGAAATCTGAAAATAAAGATATCGAGAAAATACCAGCTGAGAAAAATACATTTGGAAAAGGTTCTGGAAACGCTGATCGGTCCCAAAATAAACGTGACCATGTGAAAGCACCTGGAGAGTATGCGAAGATCATGCTTCCGGAACTCACTTTCCCATACCTGATTCCGGGCCAGGAAGTTCTCCTGGACGATGGGAAGATCCATTTAAAAATTGTGGAAAAAGCGGAAAATGTGACCGAGAATGGTGGAGAAAACACTCAGGAAAAGCGTTATTTCGCAAAGGTCCTCTGGGGCGGTCTCCTAAAGAGCAGAAAGAGCGCGGCTCTTCCGGGCGCGAAGATCTATCCGCCGACGCTGACAAATTCTGACCTTGCAAACATTAAGATCGCAAAAGAGATGGGCGTGACCGGTGTCATGCAGCCATTTGTGAGAGATCACAGTGACTTGGAGTGCGTAAAAGAGGCGCTTCGGGAGGCGGGAGCGGAGGATATCAGGCTCTTCGCGAAGATCGAAAATATGGATGGCGTCCGGAAACTGGAGAAACTTCTTCCGGCGGCGGATGAGATCGTGATCGCCAGGGGTGACCTTGGAAATGCCGTTCATCTCTGGGACCTTCCGGGTGTCCAGCGCCAGATCGCCGAGAAGTGCCGGGCGGCGGGAAAGCCGTTCATGGTAGTGACCCAGATGCTGGCCTCCATGGAGCGTAGCCCTGTCCCGACCCGTGCGGAGGTAAATGATATCTTCCATGCTGTGATGGATGGCGCTGCTTCAATCATGGTGACAGGGGAGACTGCGGTCGGAGATTACCCGGTGGAAGTCATCCGGTATATGGTGAATACGGTGAGAAGCGCGGAGAAGGAAGAAAATAGATAAACAATTGCAAGTGTTTGACAAATTGATGCACTTGACGTGCGAAAAATCCAGAAAGAAAAAATAAGTAGAATGACTAGAAAGCGAAAAAATACGTTCCATCTACGGCAGGTACGATTCTTTCATCCAGAGCTTAGAAAGAACCGTTGGCACACCGGGATGGAACGTATTTTTAAATGGGTGATGTAAGGGCGGAGCGTGCGGAAGACGAACTGGCTGGTCTCATGGGTGACCGGGATGTGGGAGAGATCTACGAGAAGACCGAAATTGTTGTGGGTCATCCGCATCTCGGCGCCGAATTTTGCCGCGTATGGAGCCGGTTCCATGAGGGAGGCTTTGTCGGGAAAACTCATCCATTGGAGCGCACCGACGCGGAAATATTTGTGGATCGATTCATTCATAATTTTAAATGTAGTTCAGTATCGTAAGGAACGGAACATTTCCTTTCTCCTGGATAGCAAATGACGACAGGAATTTTTGAAATGAAATGTCACAGGAAATTCCAGATAATTTCCTGTGACACAGTGGCGCTAAAAAGCCTGATATGCCCAGTCAAAATTATTTCATGTTCACTACATGAACCGGTTTTCCGTTTAAGAACGCCCGGATATTCTCCACAGTGCAGTCCATGATCCGCCTGCGGCTTTCCTTCGGAGCCCATGAAATATGCGGGGTGATGATGCAGTTTGGAGCTTTTAAGAGCGGGTTGTCAGCCTTGATCGGCTCAGTGGAAACGACATCGAGACCGGCGGCAGCGACTTTGCCGGAAGCAAGCGCTTCTGCGAGGTCCACCTCGTTGACAAGCTGCCCGCGGGCATTGTTCAGAAGAATCACGCCGTCCTTCATTTTCGCGATATTTTCCCGGTTGATGAGTCCTGCGTTTTCCGGGGTCAGATTGCAGTGCAGGGAGATCACGTCAGCCTTCGCGAAAAGCTCATCCTGGGTAACGTAATCCGCGATCGCGCGGCCGGATTCATTCGGGTAGAGGTCATAGGCGATGACGTTCATGCCGAGCGCTTTCGCGATGCGTCCCTCAGCCTGACCGATGCGCCCGAAGCCGATGATGCCCATGGTCTTTCCCTCCAGCTCGATCAGCGGATAGTCCCAGTAGCACCAGTCAATGTTTTCAGCCCATTTTCCTTCATGGACAGTCTTGTCATGGTGGCCGACGTGATGGCAGATCTCAAGGAGAAGAGCGATGGAGAACTGGCTGACAGATGCGGTTCCGTATGTCGGAACATTTACGACAGGAATTCCCTTTTCAGCGGCGTAGTTATAGTCGATGACATTGTAGCCGGTGGCGAGAGCCGCGATCAGCTTGATACGCGGACACTTGTCGATGGTCTCACGGGAGATCGGGGTCTTATTTGTGATGATAATCTCGGCATCACCGATACGTTCAGTGATCAGAGGTGATTCTGTGAAGGAAGTTCTGTCATAGACGGTGAGGTCACCGAATTCTTTTAACGCGTTCCAGCTTAAATCGCCCGGGTTTTCTGTATATCCATCTAAAACTACAAGCTTCATATATAATCGTCTCCTTTTTTGAAAAAATTGTGGGCAGATAAAACACAGAAGAGTATCCGCCAAAAGGCTCAGAAAGTGAAAATATTTCCAATCTGAAACAGTCTAAGCACATTCTCTGCAGTATTCAGCAGATTCTCCTCCGCACGACTCATCACATCCTCCAACGACATGACGCCCGGAACCGTGTCGAAGATCGCATCGATCCCGAAATTATAAAGCGTTTCGCATCCGTCGCCTTTCGCCCCGGCGATGGCAACCACCGGAACATTCCTGACTTTTTTTGCGCGTTCCGCGACACCGACAGGAACTTTTCCCAGCGCGGACTGGAAGTCAATCCGTCCTTCGCCCGTAATTACAAGGTCCGCCTGCTTCACATGCTCATCGAAATCCGTGAGATCCAGAACCAGGTCGATTCCCGAGCAGATCGTCACCGGGAAATACGGGAGAATTCCGCAGAGCAGGCCGCCTGCCGCTCCGCTCCCGTCGGTGTCGGCGGCAGCGCAGTGGAGTTTATCCTTCAAAACTGCGGCATAGTGAGCGAGCGCCGTGTCAAGAATCTTCACCTGCTCCTCATCAGCCCCTTTCTGAGGTCCGAACACGGCAGCTGCTCCGAGGGCTCCGCAAAGGTGATTTTTTACATCGCAGGCAACCAAAAACTCGCATCCGGCGGCTTCCCTCAAAAGCCCATCCGTGGAGATCGAGGCAAGTTCCCTTAAGTGGACACCGCCTGGTTCCAGTTCCTTCCCATCCTTATCGAGAAACGAGATTCCAAGGGCGCCTGCCAGCCCGGCGCCGCCGTCGGTGGTGGCGCTTCCGCCGAGACCTAAGATGATCTTTTTAACTCTATGTTCCAGGGCGTGACGGATCAGCTCGCCCGTTCCAAAGGTGGACGCGTGCAGGGCATCCCGCTCCTCAGGTTTTAATAAGGTAAGTCCGGACGCCGCAGCGGTCTCGATCACGGCGCTGCCGTCCGGGAGAAGTCCATACTCGGCGGTTATTGGGCGCCCCAAAGGATCATGGGCAGGAACGCTGACTTTTGTTCCTTTCATGGCAGCAACCAAGGCATCAACGGTTCCCTCTCCGCCGTCAGCGACAGGAATCTTTGTGATGGTCACATCCGGGATTACATTTTTTGCGGCACGTTCAATGGTATCGGTCACTTGTCTGGCAGAGCAGCTTCCCTTAAAGGAATCTGCGGCGATCAGTATGTTCATGTTCCGTTCCTCCCTTGTATACACAGTAGAACCACTGTATTGAGTGGCTGATAAAGCATGGATTTTAAGTCGAGAGCTTATACTTTCCGGTTAGTTCCGTATAGGAACAGGCTATTGAAATATTATCATTATAACAGAAAATCAGAGTACGAACATGTACCCTGATCAACTTACTGAAAAATATCGTTACAGTTCAGCCATTACATCTTCTTGTTTTCATATTCATGAAAACAAGAAGCTTGGTGGTTCCACCATATGCTGATTTGGATGAAAAAGTGCTTATGCAAGCAAGCTTGCAACACACTTTCTCATTCAAACCAGCGCATGGCTGAACTGTAACAAAATATCCGTTTTTTGTATGAAAGACTGAACTCACGCAGACAAGATTTTACAGATAAAGCAGTTTCAAATTGTGAAAGATGGAGTCTGCGGAGAACCGTGAATCGACGGTTTAGTATGTATCTAACGGCGGCTCAACAGAATCCGGCAGCGGGCAGGAATAGTGTCCACCGTTTCTCTTGTGGAGTTCTTTCTTTGCGGCTTCGATCACATCCGGGCGGTCCATGGTGCGGATGCAGGAGAGAGCCAGGACTTTTGCTGCGGTCAGGAGTCCCTTGTGGGCTAACGGGCTGCAGGACTGGGCAACCATCTGCCAGGAGTGTCCGACATTTCCGATACATGCGGTGGCAATATTGATATTTAAGGTAGGGGCGGCGTATCCGACATCACCCACATCTGTAGAGCCGGCGGTCAGCTTGATCTTATCCGGGTTGAACGGGTGGATCTCGGAATCCAGCGGCCTTTCAAGAATCTCCTCTAAGCGGTCTTCCCCGTAAGTCTCAATGATCTGGGATTTGATGTTTTCCAGGGTGGTCGCCGGGTAGGTATTTAAGAATTCCTTTGCCATCCTGTAATCCGCGTCATCCCATTTCGGAGCGCCGACTTCCTGTAAACACTCGTCCGCAACCGCCGCCAGGGCGTTGTTTGGAAGATATTCGGTGAACGCCATGGAAAGCTTGCACTCAAAGGTGGTATCGGTCATGATGGAGGCGCCGCGGGCAACATTTTTTACGCGCTCGAAGAGCTCTTTTACCTGGTAGACCCACGGAGAGCGGACCTCGTAGCGGATCGTCGCGTGATCCTGTACGACGTTCGGGGCGGTTCCGCCGGCATCGATGTAAGCGTAGTGGATCCTCGCTTCCGGGATCATGTGCTCTCTCAGGTAGTTGCAGCCCACGTTCATGAGTTCAACGGCGTCCAGGGCACTTCTTCCGAGGTATGGGGTTGCGCCTGCATGGGAGGCAACACCCTTAAAATAGAAGTTTGCGCCCATGATGGCGTTGCTGTGATTGCACTCGACGGCGTTCTTTGTTGCCGGGTGCCAGGAGTATACGAAATCGACATCGTCGAACATGCCTGCGCGGGCCATGAACTGCTTGGAACCTGCGCCTTCTTCAGCCGGGCAGCCGAAGTAGATGATGGTTCCGTCCTTCTTGTTGGCGATCAGGTATTCCCTGACAGCCAGGGCAGCGGCGAGAGCGCCGGTACCGAGCGCGCAGTGGCCGCAGCCATGTCCCGGAGCGCCTTCCTTTAAAGGTTCCTTGTGCGGGTCAGCGGCCTTCTGGCTTAAGGAAGACAGGGCATCATACTCGCCGAGGATTCCCATGACAGGTTTTCCTGTTCCGTAGGAAAAGGTTCCGGTAAAGCAGGTCGGGATTCCGGCATCGCCTTCCGTCAAGGCAAAGCCCTCTTCTTTTAAGATTGATTTTAACAGGGCAGCCGATTTTGTCTCATGGAACGCCAGCTCGGCATACTCCCAGATCTTATCGTTGGCATCCAGGATCTTCGCGGATTTTTCGTCGATCACGCGGGTGAGAAATTCCAGGTCTTTATTCATGTGAGATTCCGTCCTTTCTGAAAATGTTGGATGGCGAGTGGGAAAAACATTTCTTTCACACTGCGCTGTGATATAGAGTTAGTTTACAATAGTTTGTTGAAAAGTACAATGGGAAAAAGAGTCTTGCGGACAATTTTCTGCGAAGTTTTGTCCTCTGTTCCGGGATGCAGGAGCAGAAATTGAAAATATTCAGTAACTGTTCAGTAGGTCTGCGCACTTGCTGCGCTGACCGTAATAAAACATAGGCTTAAAGGCAAAAATCCCATCGGCGAAGCCGATTTGGAATGGATTTTTGCCCGTAACTGTGAGGCACTGAACAGTTACAATATTCAGATGATTAGAATGAGACGCGGGTCCGGGCGGTCGTGCGGCAATTCTGCGGCAGGTATTTACCATGCAAGGAAAGGCATGGTATAATGGGCGTTAACAAAGAAGCTAAAACTCGGGAACGCAGACTGCCGAAAGGCGGCGGAATGGGCTGCGCATCCTGGCAGATAATAGAAATACAGGAGGGAAAATTATGCCAAAGCTGATCTATGTGGCGGATGATGAAAAAAACATTTGTTTTCTGATAGAAAATTTCCTGGAAAAAGAGGGATATGAGGTGGAGTGCTTCGGGGATGGCGAGTCCCTTCTTGACGCGTTCCAGAAAAAAGCGCCGGACCTCTGCATCCTCGATATCATGATGCCGGGGATGGATGGCCTCACGGTCTGCACCCAGATCCGGAAGACGAGCCATGTTCCGATCATCATTGTCTCTGCAAAGGATTCCCCGTTAGACCGGATCACCGGAATCACTCTCGGAAGCGACGATTACATGGTAAAACCGTTCCTGCCGCTGGAACTTGTGACGAGAGTCAAGGCGTTATTCCGCCGCGTGGACACATTCTCCGGACAGGAGGAAGAGGCGAAGGATTCCTATGAGATCGGGGATATCAAGCTCTACCCGAAGCGCCGTGCCGCGAAGTTAAAGGACAAAGATTTTGCCCTGACACCGCTGGAATTCGACTTCCTGTGCCATATGCTGGAGCGCCAGGAACATGCGGCGAGCCGTGATGACCTGTTAAAATCTCTCTGGAAGGTGGACAGCAGGGAAGTTGACACCCGAGCTGTGGATGACATGGTGAAGCGTCTCAGAAAGAAGCTGAAGGACCAGAAGAGCACCGTGAAGATCGAGACCGTATGGGGCTACGGATTTCGCCTGACGAGTGGAGGAGAGGCATGAAATTGAGTATCCGGATGAAGATATTCCTCCCGGTGATGTTTCTTCTGATCGCGTTCCCGGTTGCGGCGTGGTTCGTGTTCGGCTATGCGCTGGACGGACATATGAACTACAACGCGAAGCGTGACCTTGGGCAGATGGTGAAGACCGTGGAGGAACTGGCGGACGAATACAGCAACCTGGACGTGCCGGACGAAACTAATGCGCCGGATGCCGGGAAGAGTCTCTTGAGTGCCCTGCGGAACGCGGCTCAGACAGAGTCCGGGGAGTCGAAAATGCTGGTCATTGGAAATAATTACCGGGTGCTGTACCCGAAAAACTATGATGACCAGCCGGAGATGACCCAGATGTACTCGGAATTTCTGACGAGAATGACCGGAAATGATCCGGCGTTCGAGAGCGGGGAGATCACGGAGGAGACCATCGGTGACACAAAATATATGCTCTATTTTCTGGATGTGGGTCAGAACCGGCCCGGTCATGTCCAGAATGTGCTCTTATACTGTCCGATCCACGATACCAGCGTGATCTTAAATGAGGTGTCGAGACTGGTGCTCATGATTATGGGAGCGATGGCGGGCGTGTCCATTGTGCTGTTCTGGTTCGTCGCGGGAAGTATTTCGACTCCGGTGAGCCGTCTCTGCGAAGCAGCCCGGGGAATCGGTGAGAAGAAGTTTAAGAAAGTCGAGACTGGGACCAACGTAAAGGAGCTCTACGAGCTGGAGAATGAGATCAACCAGATGCAGGACAATCTCTTAAAGGCAGACGAGGCGGAGCGTGTGTTTTTCCAGAACGCGTCCCATGAGCTCAGAACGCCGCTTATGTCCATCAGCGGTTATGCCCAGGGAATCCAGAGAGGCGTCTTTGAGGACGTCTCCCAGGCAGCAGGCGTGATCCTGGACGAGAGCAGCCGCCTGACGGAAGTTGTTGACGGGATCCTGACGTTGACGAGAATGGACCAGATGCGGTACCAGGTCGTGCCGGTGGAGTTGGGGATCCGGGAGTACATCGAGGACCAGATCGAGCGCCTTGAGGGACTTGCGTATCAGAAAAAAATAAAATTGGAATTTTTGCCGGGGGATGAGCATAAAATTATCTCGGATGTGATGCTTTTAGGCCGGGCGTTCTCGAATGTGACATCAAACTGTATCCGATACGCAAAGGAGATGGTCTGGATCTCCGTGGAGGAGAACGGGGAACAGCTAAAGATCACGATCCGGGACGACGGGCCGGGAATCCTGGAAGACGATCTTCCTCATCTGTTCGATCGCTTTTATAAAGGGAAGAACGGAAATCACGGGCTGGGGCTTTCCATCGCAAAACGCTCCATGGAGTACATGGGAGGCGATATTGCGGCAAAAGCCTCGCCGGAAGGTGCCATATTTACGATCATACTGCCGCAGGATTGCCGCAGCTTTGCCGTAGAAGAATGGACAGAAGTGTGATAAGATGATAACAGTTCAGAGAGTGGACTTGTAAGTGTGATAAGCAGACATTTGCAGATATTCTTTGAATGAACGGAACATGGAAAATATCCACCTATTGAATAAAAAGTAAAATCGGGTGGGTTTCAGATGTTTTAGTATCTCGGGAGCACGAAAGTGTCAAGAGATTGATTATCAGCTTGCAATGAGGAGGACACGAAGATGAAGAGGATTTTATTTTTATTCGGTCTTCTGGTATGTCTTGCGGGAATGCCGTTGACAGCTTTTGCGGATAATAAGACTGCGAAGCAGACGTATGAGACGGCGATCTCGGACAACTGGAAAACGATGTTAAAGAACAGTATTGCACTGGATACGATCAACGCGGAGAACAACACCCACCTTTTAAACTGGCAGGATGTAAAGAACCCGTCGGACGAGGCGGTAAAGCTTGTGGAGAAGATCCGGAAGCTCCAGGCAGAGCAGGAAGAGGATCAGGAGAGCATGGACCCGTACACAAAGGCGAAGAAGACCTGTGACGAGAAGTTAAATGCGGACGGCGCGAATGCGGCGCTGGAGAATATTATCCGGATCCAGAAAGACCGTCTGAGCGATCAGAAGGAACTGCAGGCACTGTGGGCGAAGGTCGACAAACTGCTGAAGTAATTCTGGAATGATTTTTACGAAAGAGGAAACGGCTGTGAAGTGAAATAAAACTTCGCAGCCGTTTTTTGTGCTGTCAGACAGCTGAAATATGCTGCCAGCAGTAAAGGCAAGCCCCCTTTTATCAGATGATTCAACCCTGGAAGTCAGCTAAATCCGGAATATATTCCTTCAGGATCTCCGGATGATAGTTTGCGATCAGTTCCTCCGGAAAGTTTAACTCCTTTAAGAGGGCCTCCGCCCGTCCATGTTCCCCGACAGCCGTCGTAAAGTGGGCATCGCTGTTCATGATAACCGGAACCTTGTATTTTGCACAGAGAGGAAGAATGATCCGGTCATTTTCGTATGCGTGGATGCGGGATCCGCCCGGGGTCAGGGATGTGTTGTTGAGCTCGATCATCCGGTGGTGCTCCTTTGCGGTCTTCACTACCGCCTCGTAGTCCAGCGGGAATTTTCCGTCATCCGGGTGTCCGAGGATCGTGACATATGGATTTTTTAATGCTGTGACGACAGCGAAGGTGTTTTCTTCCCTTGTTCCCGGCTTTAAGCAGAGGTCATGGAGACTGGCAACGGTGTAGGATAACCGCTTTAACATCTTTTCCGACAGGTCGATGGTTCCTTTATAATCTACGATATTTAACTCACAGCCGAATAAAAGGCGGACGCCCTCCAAGACCGGCGGGATCACTTTGAAGTTACAAAACTGCATCTCCCCGCAGCTTCCGGGCATGGACGGGGCGTGTTCGGTGATGCCGAGGATCGGCAGGTCCTTTAAAGCGGCGGCATGGACCATCTCCGTGATGGTTCCATAGGCATGTCCGCTGGCGATGGTATGGGTATGCAGGTCAGCATAATCTTTCATGGTGAGTGCCTCCAAAATATATACTATGCGTTACTGCTCACGCTTTGCGCAAACAGTAACTGATTTTGCCGATGCTTCGCATTCCAGATCGGCAAAATCCACTACCGCCACTGTATTGTACGGAATTTTCAGCTCAGAAAACTCCTACCCGTGTACAGTAATTACTATGCACATTTTATCATGATTTTTTTGTGAAAACTATGGCAAATATTCACAGAATATGGTTAAATAGAGAAAGGAATTACTATTCATAATTATGCCGTCCAACGGCGTAAGGGCAGATGGTGAGAAAAGGAGAGATGACATATGGAATCCATGGACGATTACAAAGAGGAGCTGGAAGCTTCCCTTAAAAAAATTAGAGTTGGCGATGTTGTGACAGGTACCGTGATCGATGTGACAGATGACGCGGTGATCGTGGACTTGAAGGCTTACGCGGACGGCGTGATCCGCAAGGACGACCTGAGCGAAGATCCTGATTTCAACATGGCAGAGATGATCCATCCGGGCGACGAGATCACAGCCACCGTGATGGCGACAAACGACGGCGAGGGAAATATGGTCCTCTCAAAGAAGGAAGCAAATCAGGTCCTCGCGTGGGATAAGCTGAAAAATATGATGGAAGAGCGCACCGTTGTCCCGGTAAAGATCGCAGAGATCGTAAACGCCGGCGCCGTTGCGTACCTGGAAGGAATCCGCGGATTTATTCCGGCTTCCCGCCTGAGCGACGAGTATGTGGAAGACTTAAAGGAATTCGACGGAAAGACCATCGAGGTAACCGTTATCACCGCCGACGAGGAGACACACCGCCTCGTATTATCCGGCCGCGAGGCAGCCAGAGAGAAGAAACAGGAAGAGACAAACAAAAAAATTGCAAAATGCGAAGTCGGCGCTGTCATGAAGGGTACCGTCGAGACCTTAAAGGACTACGGCGCATTTGTAGAGCTTGAGAACGGACTTACCGGTCTCCTCCATATCTCCCAGATCAGCACAAAGAGGATCAAACATCCGGGCGCTGTTCTGAAAGAGGGACAGGAAGTACGTGTAAAAATTATCTCCACCGCAAACAACAAGATCAGTCTGTCTATGAAGGAGCTGATCGAGGAGGAAGAGGAGAGAGAAGCTGAGGACACCTACGGATATAAGGAAGAAGGTCAGGCAAGCACAGGTCTTGCGGATCTCTTAAAGGGTCTGAAGCTGTAGCAGAGAACGCGTGAAGACATGGTCGCATGGACGGAACGTTCCCGGCTGCAAAGAAAGGGGGCGTCAGCATGACAAAAGAGTCTGGAGGCTTTGATCAGATCGATCAGTGGAAATCAACGATGTTTTTATACAGCTCCGCGTTAAAATCCATCAACACGAAGATCGAGATTTTAAACAATGAATTTATCCAGTTGTACAATTACAATCCGATCGAGCATATCACTTCCCGCTTGAAGACACCGGAGAGTATTGTGAAAAAGCTGAAGAATGATGGATGTGAAGTCTCGATCGACAATATGGTGGAGCACTTAAATGATATCGCGGGAATCAGGATCATCTGTTCCTTTATGTCCGACATTTATCCGATCGCGGATATGATCGCAAGACAGGCGGATATCACGGTCCTGCATGTCAAGGACTACATTAAATACCCGAAGACGAACGGATACAAGAGCTACCATATGGTAGTGACGATCCCGGTCTATCTGTCGGAAGGAAAGCGGGACACGAAGGTCGAGATCCAGATCCGGACTATCGCCATGGACTTCTGGGCATCCTTAGAGCACAAGATCGCCTATAAATTTGAGGGAAAAGCGCCGGATTATCTGGAGCGGGAGTTGAAGTCCTGTGCCGATATGGTGGATATGCTGGACATGAAGATGTTCTCCTTAAACCAGGCGATCATGGCGGTCGAGGAGGAAGAGCGGCGTGTTGAGGAAGAAAAGCGCCGCGAGCGGGAAAAGGCAGAAAAAAGACAGGAAGAACTTGCAGGAAACGGTCCAACGTAGGCCGTTTCCGCTCTTGTTAAGACAGGGAATTCCAGCAGCGAAAATATAAAATTTGTGGGCGGATCTGCCGGTACGGAAAATGGAGTGCAGGCAGAGCGCCGGAGGAAACATGAGAGTCGTATTACAGAGAGTAAAACACGCGTCGGTCCATGTGGACGGACAGGAGACGGGATCCATCGGACAGGGATTCCTGATCCTTCTCGGCGTCTCCGACACGGATGACGAGAGCATTGCGGACAAGATGGCGGACAAGATCTGCAAGCTCCGCATTTTTGAGGATGAGAACGGAAAGACGAACCGCTCACTCCAGGATGTGGGCGGCGAGATCCTTGTTGTGAGCCAGTTTACGCTGTACGCGGACTGCAGAAAGGGCAACCGCCCGAGCTTTACTGACGCCGGAGCGCCGGATCATGCGGACCGCCTCTATGAATACTTTATGGAGCGGTGCAGGATGCATGTGGAGAAGGTGGCACATGGGGAGTTCGGGGCAGATATGAAGGTGGACCTGTTAAACGATGGTCCATTTACACTGATGCTCGACAGTAAAGATCTGCTTACAAAGTAAGAGATAAGACACGACAGCTGCATGCAGGGATTTGAACATGTGTCCAGGTCGAAAATGGTTTCCATAAAACAGACTGATTCGGACCAGGCAGCGTGAGTGAGTTGTTATAATTCATAAAATACACATACGGAGGTTTTTAGCATGAACGGCAAAGATCTGGAAAAAGCACTTCTCTGGGAAGCTCCGCACATCGGAGAAAAAGCGCCGGAACAGATTCCGGAGGCGCAGAATTTCTGCGAGGGATACAAGACATTCTTAAATGAGGGAAAGACCGAGAGAGAATGTGTGAAAAAAGCGGTATCGCTCTTAACGAACGCCGGATACAAGGAATTTGACCCGAAGGCGTCCTACAAGCTGGGCGACAAGATCTACTGGGTAAACCGAAAGAAAGCGATCATCGCTTCCACCATCGGTACAAAGGATCTGAACGAGGGATTGCGCATGAACGGTGCCCATATCGATTCCCCGCGCCTGGACTTAAAGCCGAACCCATTATTTGAAAAGGACGAGATCGCCTACTTAAAGCCGCACTACTACGGCGGAATCCGCAAATATCAGTGGGGCACCGTGCCGTTATCCATGCACGGCGTTGTTATGAAGGCGGACGGGGAGACTGTTGAGGTCTCCATCGGCGAGAAAGAGGGCGATCCGCAGTTCTGCGTGACAGACCTTCTCCCGCACCTTGCGGCAGAGCAGAACGGAAGAAAGCTCGGCGAGGGCTTAAAGGGCGAGGAGCTGAACATCATCATCGGCTCCATCCCGTACCATGACGAGGAGAACGAGAAGATCAAGAATCCGGCGAAGCTCCTTGCGATGAAGTTATTGAATGACCGCTACGGAATCACGGAGAAGGATTTCACCCGTGCGGAGATCGAGATGGTTCCGGCATACAAGGCCGTTGATATCGGACTGGACCGCGGCCTCATCGGTTCCTATGGACAGGATGACCGTGTGTGCGCGTATACAGCGTTGATGGCGGAGATTGCTGCGAAGAATCCGGAGCACACCACATTCACGATCCTTACAGATAAGGAAGAGATCGGTTCCGTCGGAAATACGGGACTTCACTCCGACTACGTCCACCATGCGGTTGAGGATCTTGCGGAGAGCTTTGGGGCGGACACAAAGACCGTTCTGCGCCATTCCATCTGCCTCTCCTCCGATGTAAATGCGGCATATGATCCGACGTTCGCCAGTGTTTACGAGAACAGAAACTCCAGTTATGTAAACAAAGGCTGTGTGCTCACAAAGTACACAGGCGCGAGAGGAAAATCCGGCAGTAGCGACGCCAGCGCGGAGACCATGGCGAAGGTCATCGGTATCATGGAAGAGAATGGCGTTTACTGGCAGACCGGTGAGCTTGGTGCCGTTGACGCGGGCGGCGGCGGAACCATCGCCCAGTTTGTGGCGATGATGGATGTGGATGTCGTGGATCTCGGTGTTCCGATCCTTTCCATGCATGCGCCGTTTGAGCTGGCTTCGAAGCTTGATGTGTACAATACATATAAGGCGTTTTGTGCATTCTATAAATAAGAGATAGTAAAAAAGCATCCTGGCGGGATCATGATCCTTACAGGATGTTTTTTGCTTTTCTCTTAAAATGATGTTGAGGTCAAAAAGTCTTTTGACCTCTCTGATACTAAGATCCAAAATCCTCCTGCAAGCAAGCTTGCGGCGGACTTCAGACCTTTGGACACTAATATCTTAAAATTCTGTGAATACACTTTTTTTTCGCGTGGCGGTATGTTAGAATGGATATTACGCGCGGGTGATCCAGGAAATGGGCAGCGCGCGGAGAAATAGAGACAGAATGGAAGGAAACGAGAACATGAAAAAAATTATAAAAGCAGGTATCTGTGTTGCTGCAGCTGCAATGATCATGACAGGATGCGGAAATAAGAATCAGAATGCTGAGAGCAGCTCCGCGGCTGTAGAGGAGACAGCATCCGCGCCAACTGAGACAGAGACAAAATCCGAGGAAGAACTTCACGACGAGGAGAGCGTCACTCTCGGAGATTACAAGAACCTGACCTTCTCCGCAAAGGAAGAGGAAGTTACTGACGCCAAGATCGAGACAAGATTAAAAGAACTCTGCGCGGAGTACCCGGTAACCATCGAGGGACGCCCGGCCCAGGAAGGTGACACCGCAAATATCGACTATTCCGGCACAAAGGATGGCGAGGCATTTGCAGGCGGAACCGCAGAGGGCTATGACCTGAAGCTTGGCAGCGGCACATTTATCGACGGCTTTGAGGACGGCGTCATCGGCATGAATGTCGGCGATGAGAAAGACTTAAACTTAAAATTCCCGGACAACTACAGCAGCGCTGACCTCGCAGGCCAGGAAGTCGTCTTCCATGTAAAATTAAACCAGTTAAAATCTGAGGCCGACAGCAAGGTGGATGATGATCTCGCAAAACGTTACTACAACGATGATACAGCGACTCTTGACCAGTTAAAAGAGGAAGTACGTGCGGAGCTTCAGGCAGAGGCTGACAGCCAGTTCTTCAACGCGGCAGGAAGTGAGCTCTTAAACGAGGTCATCAACAACTCCGAGGTTACAGCTGACCCGGATGCCGTTGATGATATGTTCAACCAGTTAAAGAGCACATATTCCAGCTATGCAAGCAGCTATGGACTTGAGTTCGATCAGTTCCTCAGCATGTTCCTGGGAACGGACGAGGACGGACTCCGCGACACAGCAGAGAACCTTGTAAAACAGCAGATCATTTTAAACGCGATCCAGGCAGAGGAGAACCTTTCTGCGACAGATGAACAGAAAGATAAGCTCGCTGTTATGAACTACTTCAAGAACGCGGCGCAGATGATCACGACCTACGGCGAGGATTCCGCAAAGCAGATTTTCGACATGGGCGCTGTTTACTACTACCTGATCGACAACTCCACATATGTAGAGGCACCGGAGACAGAAGCCGAGACAACAGAGGCTGAGAATATTCTTGAAGAGAAAGAGACTGCTGCCGAGGAGAGCGAGAGCAGTTCCGCAGCAAACTAATACGGAGATCATGAAGAGAAAAGCATTATTTTTTGATATCGATGGGACGCTCCTGGTGGATGCGTCGAAGGAGCTCCCGAAGAGCGCGGCGCTTGCTTTAACAGAGGCGCGCCGCGCCGGACACCTGGTTTTCATCAACTCCGGGAGGACGAGATGTCTGATGAAGGATGTTGAGGGGAAAGTACCGGTGGACGGCTACCTCTGCGGCTGTGGAACCTACATAGAGGCGGAGGGAAAAGCCCTGCTCCACAGAAAAATCTCCGCAAAACGCCGTTGGGAGCTCCAAAAGGCGATCCTCGAGTGTAAACTTGACGGAATCTTAGAGGGACCGAAGGCATGTACGGTGCAGACCGGTGTCTCCCACATGGATGAGATCGAGCATGTGAAAAATGTGGTCTACAAGAACCAGGGCTTGGCCAGCGCGGACTGGAATACGGAGCTGGTGGATTTTGATAAGTTCTGTGTTCTTGCGGACGAGAACAGTGACGAGGAAGGTTTTTTAAAGATCCTGGCACCGGACGTGACCGCCATCGACCGGGGACACGGACTCTACGAGTGCGTGCCGACGGGGTACGATAAGGCGACGGCGATGGAAGTGATCTTAAAGAGATATGGGATCGCGAGGGAAGATTCCTATGCCTTTGGGGACAGCATGAACGATCTGGCGATGATCCGGTATGCCGGAAACAGCATTATTATGGAGAATCATGCGAAGGGGCTTGAACCCTACGCAACTTTCATCACCAAAGATGTCGAAGACGACGGGATCGCCTGGGCGTTTGAGCAGCTTCATATCATATAAGAGAAAATCTGGCGGCAGTCTTGCTTTTTTTGGCGGGACTGCCGCTTTTTTATGTAACAGGAAATTCCGAGGAATTCCCTGTTACATAAAAAGGCACTAACGTGCCAAAGATGCGCACTCGCGCGAAGATGTAGATTGTCGCAAGCGACCGCGCGAGGCGCGAGAATGTGCCAAGGCACATTCTTTTTTATATTGATTTCGCTGTTGCACGAGGTCTGCCGTTTGTGGGCAGCAGGAGTCTTGCGGCGCAGAACTTTGTCCATGCATATCGTGTGTCCTTCGAACCGTGTCGAAACTTGCGTTCAAAAACCACTTTTCAATTGCCGGAAAATGTATTATATATTTAAGTAAAAGGAAGTGGACGCAGGAAAGGGCGGCTGCTGACGAGGCGTAAGGGGGACGAAAACAATGAGCATGGAGAGACATTGCAAAAATGCTCTGGAAGAAGAAAACCAAAGGCTTCGCGAAGAGAACGACAGGCTGATGGACATTGTGGTACAGATGAAATGCACACTGAACCGCCTGGTGAAAGAGTATATTACGGAAAGTAAATAGTGAGGAAAGGCAGCGCAGGCGAGTATCACTGGGAGAAGATCAGCGGAAGATGGCAGTTCATCGATGGAAGGTGGTATTATCTGAATCCTGTCTCCGACGGAACCAGAGGAATTATGTGCGCAAGGAAGAGAACTCCGGACGGCTGGCTTGTAAAAGAGGACGGCAGTTGGGATGAAGAAGCAGGAAGATAAAAGGATAATTACAGTATAGAGATAAAAGGTGCCGGACTCTGAGCGAGAGAGTCCGGCACCTTTGCAATTATGCATTTTGTAAGAGTCCCAGAGGACTCAAACTTTATCTATGGTGTGGATGGTCAGCGTTACTGCACGATTCCGGTCGTATCCACGGTCCAGATCTTGCCGTTCGCGTCTTTGATGTCCTTATATCCGCGTCCCAGCTCCGGCTTCGCGGAGGAAGTGGAGGAAGCGGATGCTTTCTGCACGTTTCCGGTGGTCCCTACGAGGTAGGTCACGCCGTTTAAATCAGCCGGTGCATATCTCTGGTCGGCGGTGGCGTCCTGTCTTTTTCCGTAGACGTAGAGGATGCCGTCGCGGAGACCGTGGTAGCCCTGCCCTTTCTTGTCACCGTCGGTGTGGAAGAACCAGTTCTCGGTCTCACCGGTCTCCTCGTTGTAGATCGCCTGTTTTCCGGTCTTTACGATACCGTCCTCACCGAAGTAAAAGTTTGCGATCTCATCGTTCGCCACGTTCGCGATCTGTCTGCCTGTCTGCATGATTCCCAGGTCACTGAACGCATACTTTTTCGCGTTGATGGTGAACAGGGAATTTCCCTTTTTATCGGAAACATACGGCTTTCCGGCCTTAAAGTAGAAGGTGTAGACCTCATCTGCAGCGTGGATCCCGGAAATGCCCTCGATGGAGCGGAAACCTTCGGCGCGCTTTCCGTCCCCGGCTGCTCCGTAGTACTGGTAGTCGGTGATCTTCGGGGATGCGGCGTTGCTGTCTGTCACGTCAGACTTGGACGGCATCAGGACCCAGCCCGTCTGCATCTTTCCGTCGATGAAGGTGTAGTAGCTTCCGTCGATCTTCTTATCGTACTGGGTGGTCACCATCTTGCCGTCGGAATTGAAGTAGTACCAGCTCTCGGAAGCGCCCGGTGCGTGGCTGTTTTCCTCTAAACGGATCCAGCCGGTCCGCATGAAACCGTCTTTTTCTGTTCCGAGGTAGTAGGTCGCCCCGTCAATCTCCGTCTTTCCTGTTGCCATATGGCCGGATTCATCGAAATAGTACCATTTGGAGTCGAATTTCACCCACTTGGAGACAGCGGACTTCCCGTCCTTCTCAAAGTAGTACCAGAAGGTATCCGGTGTCTCCGGGGAGTCCGGATCTTCCTCATTCTTTAACTCCACCCATGCGTTTGTGACCATCTTTCCTTCGTCATCCACATAGTACTCGTCGATCTTTGCGCTTTTTACGATCTGTCCATCTTCACCGAGATAGAACCAGTCTTCTCCGCGCTTTCTCCAGGCATCGGTGGTGAGGTACCCGTCCTCATCGTAGTAGACCTTTGCGTCGCCTTCTGTCACCCAGCCGTAGGATGCCGCATAGACCGGCAGGCCGGAGACCATCATCATAAATGCTGCCGCGGACAAGACCGCAGCAATCTTTGTCTGTTTTTTCATAATCGTTTTCTCTCCTTTTTGATATGAAAATTGAAATGTTTTGTCGTGGTGTTTTCGTTTACGGGCTGATTATAACAGGCTGTGGAGGCCGGATTCCAGTGTAGGTTCCTGGCATATCTGGAACGCCGTGGAAAGCATTTCATGGGATGGAAAATGCGGAAAATTAAGGCGGAGAGTGCCGCCGGGGAAGACCTGCGAAAACCGTAACTGTTCAGTACCTTCACAGTTACATGCAAAAATCCATTCCAAATCGGCTACGCCGATGGGATTTTTGCCTTTTAGCCTAGGTTTTCTTACGGTCAGCGCAGCAAGTGCGCAGACCTACTGAACAGTTACTGAAAACCTTACAAAAATATGATCTACTGGACTGTATGCGGTCCGCATGGTATAATCGAGAAAGGTATTATCTTGAGAGAGGAGAAGGTTTCACTTATGAGAATGAAGGTTTCTGATTATATTGCCCAGAAGCTGGTAGACGAGGGCATCACCGACGCGTTTATGGTGACGGGCGGAGGCGCGATGCACCTGGATGACGGACTTGGACATCAGCCGGGACTGCATTGCTATTTTAACCATCACGAGCAGGCCTGTGCCATCGCGGCTGAGGCCTACGCGAGGATCCATAACAAGATCGCGGCTCTCTGCGTGACAACAGGTCCCGGCGGAACAAACGCGATCACCGGAGTAGTCGGCGGATGGCTCGATTCGATCCCGATGCTCGTCTTATCCGGACAGGTCCGCTATGACACGACCGCCCACAGCACAGGACTGGGGATCCGTGCGATGGGGGATCAGGAATTCGAGATTACAAAAGCGATCGACTGCATGACAAAGTACAGCGAGATGGTGCTGGATCCGATGCGGATCCGTTTCTGTCTGGAGAAATCACTTTATCTGGCGCAGACAGGAAGACCGGGCCCGTGCTGGCTCGATATTCCGTTGAATGTTCAGGGGGCATACATTGAGACGGAAGCGCTTCTCGGATTTGATAAGGACGATTACGAAGCAGGCGGAACCGGCTGGTCCGGTCACGGAACCGGATGTTCCGGATGTACGATCTGCATGATGAATAAAGTTGAAGGAAAACCGGCAATGATCCCGTCCGATGTGAGCGGACAGGGCGAAAAACGTGTGAAACTGCCGGATCCTGTGACAGTAGAGCAGGCGAGAGAAATCTTAAAGAAGGTCCGCGAGGCGAAGCGCCCGGTGATCAATGCCGGAAACGGAATCCGGATCGGAAAGGCGTTCGATGTATTCGCGAGAGTCGTAAAGAAGCTTGGAATCCCGGTTGTCACTGGCTGGAACAGCATCGACTGCATGTATGACACAGACCCGCTCTATGTGGGACGTGCCGGACATATGGGTGACCGTGCCGGAAACTTTGCGGTACAGAACAGCGATCTCTTATTGTCATTGGGAAGCCGTCTCTCAATCCGTCAGGTGGGCTATAACTACCCGACCTGGGCGAGAGAGGCCTATGTGATCTACAATGATATCGACGCCGAGGAGTTAAAGAAACCGACGGTCCATGTTGACATGCCGGTCCATGCTGACGTCAAGGACCTTCTCGAGAAGCTGGAGCTCGTCCTCGATGAGGAAGAGTTCGATCCAAACGGTGGAGCAAAGGACAAAGAAGCCGTAGACTGGTGGATCAGACGCTGTCAGGAATGGAAAGAAAAATATCCGGTCGTTCTTCCGAAACACTATGAGGCTGGTGACGACGAACCGGCAAACGTATATGCCGCGATCAAGGAGATCAGTAAGCGCGTCGAGGAAGATCAGATCACCGTTGTGGGAAATGGCTCCGCGTGCGTGGTAGGCGGACATGCCTATGAGATGAAGAAAGGACAGCGGTTCATCAGCAACTCTGCCATTGCGTCCATGGGTTACGACCTTCCGGCAGCTATCGGTGCCTGGGTCGCAGACCATACAAAGGACATCATCCTTGTGACAGGTGACGGAAGTATCCAGATGAATCTTCAGGAGCTCCAGACCATCGTTCATCACCATATGGGAATCAAGATTTTCCTGATCAACAACGGCGGTTACCATTCCATCCGCCAGACCCAGAAGACCCACTTCCATGAGCCGTTAGTGGGAATCGGCGTGGACAGCCACGACTTAAGCTTCCCGAGCATGGAGAAGCTTGCATGGGCATACGGTTATCCGTATGTGGCAGCCCACCACAACAGTGAGCTCGGCGAGGCGGTCGAGAAGACACTTGCCATGGACGGTCCGGTGATTTGTGAGATCTTCGTGGATATGAAACAGGGCTTCGAGCCGAAGGCAGCCGCAAAGATGCTGCCGGACGGAACCATGGTATCCGTACCGCTCGAGGATCTGGCTCCGTTCCTTCCGGAGGAAGAGCTGAAGAAAAATATGATTATTCCGTTAGTAGAGAATAAATAAGAAGATTCAGTGTGCCTGGGACATGGAACTTAGAAGAAAATGCAAGATGGTTCAGAAAATTTCTACCCGTGTACAGTAACATCATGTACAATATACAGGCAACCGGGAGTAAGATGGATGATTGATCAGCGTTAAATGAGGAAAGGGGCAGCAGAATATGAATATCATCATGACAGGTTCGACGAGCTTTGTCGGCGCAGCAACGGTGCGGGAACTCTTACGGAGAGGGCACACGGTGACCGCCATTGTGCGCCCCAAATCCTCAAAACTTGATACGATCCTTGAGGGAAATGAGGAGGCACTTTTATCCGGGCGTCTTCTCGTGACGGAAAATGATCTTTCCGAGCCGGAAAAACTTTTAGAAAAAGTGACAAAACCGCAGGACGTGTTCTGCCATTTCGGCTGGGGCGGATCCGGGAGCGCGTCAAGAACGGACAAGGCGCTTCAGGAGAAGAATATGGAGATCTCCCTGGAGACGATTCGGACGGCGAAAGCCCTAGGCTGTAAAAAGTTCCTGTTCTCCGGCTCCCAGGCGGAGTACGGAATGCACCAGGATCTGATCACGGAGAACACGGTCTGCGAGCCGAAATCCTTGTATGGAGAGGCGAAGCTTGCCATGCGGGAAAAGGGAGAAAAACTCTGTGATGAACTGGGACTGCGGTACATTCACGCCAGGATCTTCAGCGCCTACGGCCCCGGGGACCACCCGTGGACGTTAGTGGAGTCCTGTTTGGACATATTCTTAAGTAATAAGGAAATGTCTCTGGGGGCATGTACCCAGAAGTGGAATTTCCTCTATATCGACGATCTGGCTAGAGGGATGGCGGCACTCTGCGAAGCCCCGGAAAGTGCGTTTGAGGGACTTGAAAATCCTGTATTTAACTTCGGCGGTGCTGAGACAAAGGTATTAAAGGAATTTGTGGAGGAGATCCACGAACTCTGCGGCGGACAGGGCGAGAGCCAATACAACACCCGCGGGGAGAACGCCGAAGGTCTGATCAATCTGATGCCGTCCATCGAAAAGCTGGAGACGGTGACGGGATGGAAGCCAGAGGTCGATTTCAAGACCGGAATTACAAGGATGATCGCGCTCAGAAAGAGAACCATTTAACTGAACGAGAAAGCAATTCTGGGGTGGCAGAGAGGGCAGCAATCAGTTGAAAATGCAGACCGATCACAGATTGGGAAAAAATGCCGCGAAATACGTCGAGTATTGACAAAACAGAAAAAATGGTTACAATGATAAAAGTTAAAGACTAGGCAACAATTTAGAAAAAAAGTTCAGCAGATCGGCGCCCGCCGCACTGCTGAAAGAAACTGACAAAGGTGCCCGAAGGTACCGGTCAGGTAAAATTTAAGGAAGAAGAAAATATAACATGAAAAAAATCAGCGTTTTGATTCCATGCTATAACGAGGAGGAGAATGTCGTTCCGATCAGCGAAGCGGTCATCGGCATTATCACAAAAGAACTGCCTCAGTACGACTATGAGCTGGTCTTCATCGACAACGACTCCACCGATAAGACGAGAGAACTGCTCCGCATGCTCTGCGCGAAGAATCCGAAGATCAAGGCGATCTTCAACGCGAGAAACTTTGGACAGTTCAATTCTCCATATTATGGAATCCTTCAGGTAACCGGTGACTGCGTGATCTCCATGGTGGCGGATTTCCAGGATCCGGTGGAACTGATTCCGAAGTATGTCCACGAGTGGGAGAATGGCTATAAGATCGTCATCGGAATCAAGACGAGCAGCAAAGAGAACCCGGTGATGTACTGGCTCAGAAGCTGCTACTACAAACTGATCCGGAAATTATCCGACGTGGAGCAGATCGAGCACTTTACAGGATCCGGACTCTATGACAGACAGTTTATCGAGGTCTTAAGAAACTTAAACGATCCGACCCCGTTCCTTCGCGGGATCGTTGCGGAGTTAGGCTTTAAGAGAAAAGAGATCCCGTACGAGCAGCCGAAGCGCCGCGCGGGAAAGACCCACAATAACTTCTATAAATTATATGACGCAGCAATGCTCAGCTTTACATCTTACACAAAAGCGGGCCTGCGTCTGGCAACCTTTTTCGGCGCCTTCTGCGGTGGCGTGAGCTTTATCGTAGCAGTCATATATCTGATCATGAAACTCTTATATTGGGACCGCTTTATGGCAGGTATGGCACCGCTTCTCATCGGAATGTGTTTTCTTGGATCTGTCCAGATCTTCTTTATCGGCCTGCTTGGCGAGTATATCATGAGCATCAATACCCGTGTGATGCACCGCCCGCTCGTTGTGGAGGAGGAGCGCATCAATTTTGATACACCGGTCGGTGCACAGGAGGAAGTATGAAGTACAGTGTTGAAGTGATGAGAGTCCGGGAGCAGACGATCCAGTTAAATGGCTGGGCTGTTGAGAGCAACCCGGATTCCGTGATCACCTACCGGGTCGAGGATGAAGCGGGACAGCCGGTGAAGGCAAAGATCGTTCCGACGAGAAGAGATGACGTGAGCCAGATCTATTATAAGAAGATCATCGACCGTGATCTCGGCTTTGATATCCGTTTTCCGTATGAACATGGAAAGAATTATTATCTTGTGATCTGCGGCGAGAAGAAGACGACCCGTGTGAAATACAGCGATATGACGATCCGCAGAAAAACCGGCGCGGCAAACCGCAAGGTACAGAAGCTCATGAACCTTATGAACATGGAGACAGTCCATGTTGCCTGGGACTTCTTAAAGGAAAATGGCCTGAAAGCCCTGATCTTAAAATCCAAGCACAAGATCCAGGGGATTGATGACGATTACGACTACGCAGAGTGGTGGAATCTCACGAAACCGTCAGAGGAAGAGCTGGAAGAGCAGAAGAAAAAGAAGTTCGATTATATGCCGAAATTTTCGATCGTGATCCCGGTCTATAAGACTCCGGAGAAATTCCTGAAGGAAATGCTGGACTCCATCGTGGAGCAGACCTACGCGAACTGGGAACTCTGCATCGCGGACGGCAGCCCGGCGGGTGAGAGTGTCGAGAATGTTTTAAAGAAATATGCGGAGAAAGACGCGAGGATCCGCTATCAGGTACTGGGGGAAAACCGCGGTATCTCCGGAAATACGAACGCCGCCCTTGAGATGGCAGAAGGTGATTTCATTGTTCTTGCGGATCATGATGACCGTCTGACACCGAACGCGCTCTTTGAGTGCGCGAAAAAACTGAATGAGAATGAAAACTGCGATGTCCTCTATTCCGATGAGGACAAGCTTGACATGGATGGGGATGAACTGTTCGACCCGCATTTCAAGCCGGATTTCAATCCGGACCTGTTGACGAGCGTCAACTATATCTGCCATCTGTTTGTGGTGAAAAAAGAACTGCTCGATAAAGTCGGCGGTTTCCGGCCGGAATATGACGGAGCCCAGGATTACGACTTTATTTTCCGCTGTACAGAGAATGCAAAGCAGATCTGCCATATCCCGAAGGTGCTCTATCACTGGCGCTGCCACCCAAATTCCACGGCGAGCAACCCCGAGAGCAAGCTTTATGCCTTCACAGCCGGTTCCCGTGCCATCATGGACCACTATAAGAGAGTGGGCATTGAGGCAGAAAAGGTGGAAAAGGGTGTGGATTACGGGATCTATCACACGACGTTTGAGATCAAGGATGACCCGCTGGTCTCTGTAATTATCCCGAACAAGGACCACACCGTGGATCTCGATAACTGCATCCGCCCGATGCTGACGGAGGGAACCTATAAGAACCTGGAGTTCGTCATCGTGGAGAACAACAGTACGGAACAGGCGACCTGGGATTACTACGAGAAAATCCAGAAGGAGTTCCCGAACGTGCACGTTGTCCGCTGGGAGAGAGAGTTCAACTACTCCGCGATCAACAATTTCGGCGTACAGCACGCAAAGGGTGAGTATCTCCTGTTCATGAACAACGATATCGAGCTGATCGCAAAGAATTTCGTGGAAGAGATGCTTGGCTTTGTCCAGAGGGAGGACGTGGGGATCGCCGGAGCGAGATTGCTCTACGAGGATGACACGATCCAGCACGCCGGTGTTGTTATCGGTTTCGGCGGTATCGCCGGTCATACGTTTATCGGACTTCATAAATCCGAGAACAGCTATTTCAACCGTGCGATGTGTGCCCAGGATTACAGCGCGGTCACAGCGGCCTGCATGATGAGCAAGCGCTCCGTATTTGACGCTGTGGGCGGATTTACGGAAGAGCTCGCGGTGGCTTTCAATGATATTGATTACTGCATGAAGGTGAGAAAGATCGGAAAACTTGTAGTATACGCGCCTTATGCGGTGCTTCACCACTATGAATCCAAGTCCCGCGGACTTGAGGACACACCGGAGAAGGTGGAGCGATTTAACCGTGAGATCGCCACCTTCGCGAAGCGCTGGCCGGAGATCCTGAGAGACGGAGATCCGTACTACAATCCGAACCTGACACTGAGAAAATCAAATTTTGCGCTGCGTGACCTGAAAAAGGAAAAAATCGGGGAACCATATAAACTGGAGGTACCGTTAGACGAATGAAGACAACGATCATAATTCCGAATTACAACGGACTTTCGTTTATGGAACCGTGCTTTGAGGCACTGGAAAAGCAGACGACAAAGGATTTCAAGATCCTGGTGGTGGACAACGGTTCCACGGACGGCAGCGTGGAGTGGCTGAAGGAGCGGGAGATCCCGTCGATCTTTCTTCCGGAAAACACTGGCTTTTCCGGTGCAGTAAACGTGGGGATCAGGGCGGCAGATACGCCTTATGTGATCTTATTAAATAATGATACAAAAGTGGCTCCCCACTACGTCGAAGCGTTGGAGAGGGCCATGGACCGGTCGGAGAAGATCTTTTCCGTCAGCAGCAAGATGATCCAGATGTACCATCCGGACCTCATGGACGATGCCGGAGACATGTACAGCGTCCTCGGCTGGGCGTTCCAGCGGGGCGTCGGGCGTCCGGAAAAGCTTTATAAAAAGAGCTGCCGCGTCTTTACGGCGTGTGCCGGTGCGGCAATCTACCGCCGGGAAGTGTTTGAGACCATCGGATACTTCGATGAGATGCATTTCGCCTACCTCGAGGATATCGATGTGGGATACCGGGCGAAGCTTTACGGATATGACAACGTATTCTGCCCGGAAGCTGTGGTGTACCATGTAGGCAGCGGGACAAGCGGATCGAAGTATAATTCCTTTAAGGTGAAGCTTGCCGCGAGGAATAATGTGTATCTGAATTACAAAAATATGCGCACCTGGCAGGTACTTTTAAATTCTCCGTGTCTTCTCGCGGGAACATTTGTAAAGTTCCTGTTCTTTAAAAAGATGGGATTCGGAAAAGACTATGTGTCCGGATTCCTTGAGGGGATCAAAACATTAAAGGACTGTAAACGCGTCCCTTCCTTTAAGGGAAGATTACAGCGGGAGATCGGGATCCAGCTTGAGCTGATCGCCGGAACCGCAGTCTATATTTATGAGTTTTCCAGGAGACAGGCGGCGAAGCTTGGAGCGAAAGCCTGAGATTCTTCGCCGGACGCTGTGGGGCCGGCTCAGTGCGGATAGACTGAACGGCTGCTTTTATGCAAAATAAACGAATAATTTACGGAAATCTCAGATTTTCTTAAGAAATCGTTTATATGCAAATAGGTAAATTTTATGTATACTATGTATGCATATTTTTTATGATGGCGGTACTATGTCCGGAGGAGTGACCTTAGAAAGGCAGTCTGCCGGGGCATGGTATAGTTGAAAATACCTGCCGTGGGGAATTGGCTGGCGCAGCTGTGCATGCGCTGACCACGGAAAGAATTCTGACCGGCATGTTCCTTGGAAAACAGGGTGAAAATTATATGATCAAAGATAATCAGAAGAGCCTCAACCGTTTTCACGTTGTGCTTGACGCCTTCGTGACCGCATTCTCTTATCTGCTTGCATGGTTTATCGTAATCGGAAGCGGATGGGCGAACCTGCTCGGAAAACGGACACTTGAGGTCGGTTTTTATTTTGGCGCGCTCCTTGTCATTATTCCGGCGTATCTGCTTTTGTACTCCTTTTTTGGACTGTACACGCCGAAGCGTGTACTCGGACGCAGAAATGAATTCGGAAAGATATTCAAGGCAAACACGATCGGACTCCTTATTTTTGGTCTGATCCTGTACTTTGGAAGAAAAGAGCCGCATCTCTACAACTTCTCCCAGAGACTGGTCGTATATTTCTATGTGCTGAACGTGGCGTTTATGACCATTGAGCGGAATGGAATCCGGATCGTGCTTCGTTCCATGCGCTCAAAAGGATACAATCAGAAACATATCCTGTTAGTTGGCTATTCCTCCGCAGCGGAAGGGTTTATCGACCGGGTAAACAAGAATCCGGAATGGGGGTACACGATCCGCGGGATCATTGATGATACGAAGGAACGCGGAAGTGAGTATAAGGGAGTAAAGGTCATCGGCTGCATCGAGGACCTCGACTATATTTTAGAGCAGAACAGTCTCGATGAGATCGCCGTCACACTGAGCCTGAGCGAGTATGAAAAACTCCGCCATATCGTTGCTCTCTGTGAAAAATCCGGCGTGCACACGAAGTTTATCCCGGATTACGGGAACATTATCCCGACGATCCCGTATATGGAAGATCTCCAGGGCCTGCCGGTGATCCATATCCGCCGCGTTCCGTTGAATGATCCGATGAATGCGATGGTAAAGAGAGCCGTCGATATCGTGGGTGCGATCGTGGGGATCGTACTTTTCTCCCCGATCATGCTGATCGTGGCAGTGCTCATCAAGCTGACATCTCCGGGACCGATCATTTTTTGTCAGGAACGTGTCGGCCTTCACAACCGGCCGTTTAAAATGTATAAATTCCGTTCCATGACGGTTCAGGATCCGGGCAAGGAGAAGAGCCGCTGGACAACAAAGGGAGATGCCCGTGTAACTCTCATCGGAAAAATTATCCGCCGTACAAGCATCGACGAGGTGCCGCAGTTCTTTAATATCCTGATTGGTGATATGAGTCTTGTGGGTCCGAGACCGGAACGGCCATTTTTCGTTGAAAAATTTAAGGAAGAAATCCCGCGATATATGATCAAGCATCAGGTCCGTCCGGGCCTTACCGGCTGGGCGCAGGTGAATGGTTACCGTGGAGACACTTCGATCATTAAACGGATCGAGCATGATCTCTATTATATCGAGAACTGGACACTTGGTCTTGATTTCAAGATCATGTTCCTGACGGTTTTCAAGGGATTCATCAATAAAAACGCTTACTAAGACGAGGACAAATGACATGAATTATGAAGACGAATTAGACCGTTCCCGCGCCAGAAAGAGCAGACGGCGTGAGAGCGAGAGTGAGACGTCCGCAAAACGCCGCACTCACAGGACGGAAGATCTGTATTCTATGAGTGCTGACCCGGGAAGCCGTGCAGGCCGTGCCGCAGCAAAGAGCCATGGGGCAGCTTCCCACAATCACAGAAGACGGAAAAACGGAAACAAGAAGAAAAAGATCATCATCGGTGTTCTGATCGCCCTGATCGTTCTGGTCCTGGGTTTTGCCGCAGCGGTTTACGGCTATATCCGGCACAACTTCGGAAAGATGAACGGACAGAATAATTTTGATATTGCGGACGTTCGGAATGAGAACATCTCTCTGGAAATGAGAGATAAGATGGAAAAAGGCTACTGGACCATTGCGGTATTTGGCCTGGACTCCCGTGACAATTCCACAGGAAAAGGCAACCAGTCCGATGTTATCATGATCGTGAACTTAAATCGTGAGACCGGAGAGATCAAGCTGGCATCCGTATTCCGCGACACTTACCTGAATGTGAGCGACAAGAACACATACAATAAGATCAACGCGGCATATGCGATGGGTGGTCCGGAACAGGCCGTAAAAGCCCTGAATAAGAATCTGGATCTCAACATCACCCACTATGTAGCGTTCAACTGGAAGGCAGTCGCAACAGCGATCAACATCCTCGGCGGTGTCGACATCGATATCAGTAAGTCCGAGTTCTACTACATCAACGCGTTCATCACAGAGACGGTAAAAGGTACCGGAATTGGTTCTGTACAGTTAAAGAAAGCAGGTGTGAACCATCTGGATGGCGTACAGGCCGTTGCCTATGGACGTCTTCGTCTGATGGACAGTGACTATGCGCGTACAGAGCGCCAGAGACTTGTAATCCAGAAGGCATTCGAGAAGGCGAAAAAGGCAGACTTTGCGACATTAAACAGCCTGATCGGCAATATGTCCGCGATGTGCGCGACAAATATCAATATGAATGATATCCTTCCGATGGCGAAGAATGTCACGAAATACCATCTCGGTGAGACGACCGGATTCCCGGCAGCCCGCGGAGAGCAGAAGATGAAGATCGGCAAGCTGAAATTGTCCTGTGTTATCCCGCAGACACTCGTGAGCAATGTTACAAGCCTTCACAAGTTCCTCTATGGTGAAGAGGACTACAAGCCATCCAGCACGGTCCAGACGATCAGCAATAAGATCGCTGAACTTACTGGACTGAATAAGGCTGGCAAGGAAATCGATCATGTAGCGACGGATCAGGGATATATCCCGAAGGGCGAGACGGAGGCCACGACACTTTCCGCTGAAGAGGAGAGTAAGCAGGAGAGTCAGGAAGAATCCCAGATGGAGTCCATGCTCGAAGAATCCAAGAAGGAATCTGAGAGCACGGGTGAAACTGAGACAGGACCGGACGGCAAGCCGATCGAAACTTCTTCCGGAAGCCATGAGACCAGCGCCGCTTATGAGACGGATGAGCATGGAAATATCTATGTGAAGCCGACAGAGAGTCACGCAGTGAGCCCGACAGATGAGGCGGAGACTTCCACGGAGGAGTTCCGTCCGTCAAATCCGCAGGAGACCACAGCGGAGAATCCGGTGGGACCGGGATATGAAAAGTCCACCGCTGTTCCGGAGGCGACCACAAGCGCCGGCCCGGCAGCCCAGACAGAAGGACCGAGTTCTGTGACTGTTCCAGGCGGAACAGTTGCACCGGAAGGTCCGGCTGCTGGAGTTTAGGAACAAGGGCCAGGCAAAAAGGTTATAAAGGAAATATAGGATCTTAAGGATCAAGACGCATCGTCTGATTGATTTGGAAGAAATATTCCAGACTACCAGATGGTGCGTCTTTTTTTGCGTGCAGCGGGCCATATCCATACCTGTGCGATAACGGTACTACTGTGAAAAATCTCGACAAATGGCTGATTTTTTTGAATTCGCGGTAGTCCGGCACAGTGGAAAGGTTTTACCCGGCTATATTTTCAAACGAAAATCTGAATTTACAATTTACATAGATTATACAAAGTAGTTACCGAACCATGGTTTTTGGTTTCGGGGATTCGTGATAAAAATAATACTGTACAGAGAAAGAAAAAACGTAACTATTCAGTACCTTCATTAGTTACGTGCAAAAATCCATTCCAGATCAGCTTCGCTGATGGGATTTTTGCCTTCCAGCCTATGTTTTCTTACGGTCAGCGCAGCAAGTGCGCAGACCTACTGAATAGTTACGAAAAAACAAAAACAAAGACCTTTGAGGAGGAGAAAAGAATTATGAAAACAAGAAAAGTAATGGCACTTGCAGGTGCAGGAGTATTAGCAGTCAGCATGATGACAGGATGCGGAAGCAGCAGTAGTACAGCATCCACGACAGCAGCAGCGACAACAACTGCGGCAGCAGCAGAGACAGCAAAAGAAGCAGCGACAACAGCAGCAGAGAAAAAAGCAGATCTTACAGGATCGATCACAGCGGCAGGTTCTTCCGCATTAAAACCGCTGGTTGACGATGCAGCAGACATGTTTATCGAGAAATACCCGGACGTTTCCATCACGATCGACGCAGGAGGATCCGGAGAGGGCTTAAAGCAGGTTTCCGAGGGAACCGTAAATATCGGTAACTCCGATGTTGAGGCCTCCGCAAAGCTTGACGAGACACAGGCAAAAGAGCTTGTTGATCATCAGGTATGCGTAGTCACAATGGCTCCGATCGTAAACAACGATGTAAAAGAAGGCGGCGTTGAGAATCTTACAAAACAGCAGCTCATCGACATCTTCACAGGAAAGACAACAAACTGGAAAGAGGTTGGCGGACCGGATGAGAGCATTGTCCTTGTAACAAGACCGACATCTTCCGGTACAAGAGCAACCTTCCAGAAATACGCTCTCGACGGAAACGAGGAAGCTTCCAATACTTCCATGGAAACAGATGATTCCGGTGTTCTTCTTCAGAATGTAAAAGATACAAAGGGTGCGATCGGATATGTAGCACTTTCCTATCTGACAGGTGATGCGGGAGTTGCAACCGTAGCGATCGATGGCGCAGAGCCGACACTTGAAAATACATACGCTGGAAAATATCCGGTATGGACATTTGAGCATATGTATACAAAGGGTGAGCCGGACGAAGTTGTAAGCGCATTCCTTGACTACATCATGTCCGATGAGTACGGCGCAAAGATGGAATCCTTAGGATACGGCGTATCTTCCAAGATGACAAATACTGAGCATTAATTGAGACAAAACTTAAGACCGGGCAGTGAGCCATGATCCGACCGGATGAAAGAAAAAAGAGGACATGGACAAGAGAGCTGCGAAACAGGGGCGGGGCAGACGAATCTGGCCCGCCCCGATATGATTTATGATAGAATTTGCTTCGAATATAGGAAGCAGGAGGACTTATGAAGAATGGTAAAGAAAAAAGCATGTTCGTCAGAGAATATCTGTGGCGGGATCTGATGACCGTCTGTGGACTGTTCGTAATTCTTCTGACGATCGTGATCGGCGCGTTCCTTGTATACAAGGGATCATCCACATTCCTGGTTTACAGACATTCCTTCCTGGAATTCTTAGGATCTGCAGACTGGGCACCGGAAGATAATATGGCAGGCGGCGGCAGCATCGGTGCGCTGATCTTCATCGCTGGGTCGCTCTGCACCTGCGGCCTGGCACTTCTTATCGCGACTCCGTTTTCCCTGGGATCAGCGATCTTCATCACGGAGATCTCCCCGAAGTTCGGAGAGAAATTCTACCGCCCGGTAGTCGAGATCTTTGCCGGAATCCCATCGGTTGTCTACGGATGGGTGGGACTCACAGTGCTTGTACCGGCGATCAAGACCGTGTTTGACCGTCAGGTGGGACATTCTATCCTGGCAGCGGGGCTGGTCCTCGCGGTCATGATCTTCCCGACGATCACAAGTGTTGCGGCGGATGCCCTTCACTCCGTACCGAAGGAATGCAGAATGGCAGCGTACGGACTTGGCTCCACCCGCTGGCAGACCATATACCGGATCGTAGTTCCGGCGGCAGCGCCTGGAATCATTTCCGGCGTGATCTTAGGTCTCGCGAGAGCCTTCGGTGAGGCCCTGGCGGTTGCCATGGTCATCGGTCAGACAACAGCGCTTCCCACAAGCATTTTTTCAACGACAAAGACTCTGACCACCGAGATCGCGGCCCAGATGGGCAACGCCATGGAGGGCGGCGAGATGAAATCCGCACTCTGGACCATGGCACTGCTGTTATTCGCAATCTCCCTGTTCTTCATCTTCCTGATCCATCATGTGACAGCGGTAAAGCCGGAGAAAGAAGAAAAAACAAGCACTTCTGTGAAAACCAGCACGACCGCAGTGCCGGTAAAGCAGTTCGCAGCAAAGGGGGAAAATTAGACCATGGAAAGTAAGATCAGACGTTCACGCGGTGTGGACCGCGTTATGACAGCCATTTTCTACCTGGTTGCGATCTTCTTCTTCGCTCTTCTGATCGGCTTTGCGGGTAAGGTCATCATCGGCGGTCTCATGGGGGCAAAACCGGATATGTTCCGCTTCGCGAGAAAAGGAAGCATCGGAAACCAGTTGTTCAACACGATCTATCTCGTATTTATCTCCCTGCTGGTATCCATCCCCCTCGGTGTCTGCGCCGGAATTTATCTGGCCATGTATGCGAAACAGGGAAAAATGACAAAGTTTCTGAGAATGTGTATCGAGACACTTTCTTCCCTTCCGTCCATCGTTGTGGGCCTGTTCGGATACCTGGTATTCCTCGTATTCTTCGGAATGGGAAAGAGCCTGATGGCGGGTGCCCTCTCCGTATCGATCCTGACACTTCCGCTTATCACGACGACCACCGAGGATGCCATCAAGGGACTCCCGGCGGGATATTTTCAGGCGAGTTTAGGTCTTGGAGCGACAAAATGGCAGTCCATCTTCCATGTACTTCTCCCGGCATGTCTCCCGCGCATCATGACAGGCGTCATCCTGGCGGCGGGACGTGGATTCGGTGAGGCGGCGGCGCTCCTCTACACTACAGGATCCGGAAGCGACCTGCGCTGGGGCAACTGGAACCTGGCAGCCCCGACCTGCCCGTTCAACCCGTTCCGCCCGGCAGAGACATTGTCGATCCAGATCTGGAACCTTCAGGTAAACGGTCAGGACAAGGCACTGGCAAACACCGCCTCCGCGGTCCTTATGATCCTGGTCCTGGCATTCAGCATTGGCGCGAACGTGTGGAGCCATCATCTGAAGAAAAAGAGCTCCGGCGAGGCAGCATAAGAAACATTCGGAAGAGGACCTCAATGGAAGATCCCTGACGGAGAAGGAATGAAACCCTGAAGATGGCATACGAGAGTTTTAGAGAGGAAAACATATATGACTGATATAAAACCGAAATTTGATATCGAAAAGCTGAATCTGCATTACGGCGCGTTCCATGCGCTTAAGGACATCAATATGCAGATCAGCGCCCACGAGATCACCGCGTTCATCGGACCGTCCGGCTGCGGAAAATCGTCATTTTTAAAGACATTGAACCGGATGAACGATCTTGTGGAGAATGTAAAGATCGACGGAAAAGTGGAGCTTGACGGACAGAACATCTTTAAGGATATGGACGCGATCACCCTGCGCCACAAGGTCGGCATGGTATTCCAGCAGCCGAACCCGTTCCCGAAGAGCATCTACGACAACATCGCTTACGGCCCGAGGATCTTCGGAATCAGGAAAAAGGCAGATCTCGACGAGATCGTTGAGAGAAGCCTGCGTCAGGCAGCGATCTGGGATGAGCTTAAGGACCGCTTAAATAAAAGCGCCCTGGGACTTTCCGGCGGACAGCAGCAGAGACTCTGCATCGCGAGAACCCTGGCGGTGGAGCCGGAGGTGATCTTGATGGATGAGCCGACCTCCGCCCTGGACCCGATCTCCACATCGAAGATCGAGGACCTGGCGATGGAATTAAAGGATAAATACACCATTGTGATCGTCACCCACAACATGCAGCAGGCGGCGCGTATCTCTGACAAGACAGCGTTCTTCCTGTTAGGTGAGGTCGTCGAGTACAATAATACAAGTGATCTGTTTGCGAACCCGAGGGACGAACGGACAGAAAGCTACATCACAGGGAGGTTTGGCTGATTATGAGAGACGCGTTTTTAAAGCAATTGGAAGAGCTGCATAAGATGTTGGCGGAGATGGGACTGCTCTGCGAGAAAATGATCGACGGGACTTACGAGGCATTGACGAACATGGACCGGGAGCAGGCGGCGAAGATTCTACAAGACGATGCGAACGTGGACTTAAAGGAGAGAGATATCGAGAGCAAGTGCTTGAAGCTTCTCTTAGAGCAGCAGCCGGTGGCGAGTGACTTAAGAAAGATCTCTTCCGCATTAAAAATGATCACAGACCTGGAGCGTATCGGTGACCAGGCGGGCGATATCGCGGAGATCATCAAGACCACAGACCTCTTAGAGCCGGTAAAGGCGACAAGACTCGGCGAGATGGCAAAAGCCGTTGCGTCCATGGTCCGCGAGAGCATTGAGAGCTTCGCAAACGAGGATCTCAGGAAGACAAAGGAAGTTATCGCCTACGATGACGTGATCGACGATATGTTCTCCCAGGTAAAGAAAGAACTGGCAGACGGTATCTTAAACGGCGAGGCCACCCAGGAACAGATCCTGGACATCCTCATGATCGCCAAATACTACGAGCGCATCGGCGACCACGCCACAAATATCGCGGAGTGGGCAGAGTATGCGATCACTGGGGTACATAGGAACAGTGAGCTGGAGGAGCATCTGTAAAAAGAGAAAAATTCCGAAACCGGAATTAAAACTGAAAAACTGGTAAAAACGATCCGGAATGGGAATAAAAAGTGGAGAACCTGATCTGCAGGTTCTCCCTTCTTGTTTTAAGAGCAATAACGTTACTGTACACGGGTAGGAATTTTCTGAACTGAAAATTCCGTACGATACACTTCTGGTAGCAGATTTTGCCAGACAGCGAACATCTGCTTGCATAAGTATCCAAAATATGCTAAGATTCTTGCGTACACATGTTTTTCTGGGACGCACATATGGTAACGTGCCAGAGCAATCGATGAAACGTATGATTTCGGTAATAAAAAAGAAATTTTTAGCTTGCGAGGTCTGATATATGGAGAAAAAAAACAAATATTATGTGGTACGTGACAAAGCGCTGCCGGAAGTCCTTCAAAAAGTCGTTGAGGTGAAACGTCTGCTTGAGGCGGACAAGAACATGACGGTGCAGGAGGCGGCGGAGCAGGTGGGATTAAGCCGCAGTTCCTTCTATAAATATAAGGATGATATTCTTCCGTTTTCCGACAACACGAGAGGAAAGACCGTGACTCTTGTGACCCAGATGATGGACGAGCCGGGGCTTCTGTCTGACCTGCTCCACATCGTTGCGGATTACCGCGCGAACATCCTTACGATCCACCAGACGATCCCGGTAAACGGATCCGCGACGGTAACGCTCAGTGTGGAAGTCCTCTCCGACACGGGAAATGTTGCCGGTATGGTTGAGGAGATCGAGCACTTAAAAGGCGTACAGAATGTGAAAATTTTAGGAGTGGAGAAATAGACGGATGAAAGCGGCAATTATGGGATACGGAACCATCGGCTCCGGCGTGTATGAGGTTCTTGATAAGAACTGCAAAAGCGTAGAAAAAAAGGCTGGAGAGCCGATAGAAGTAAAATATATCCTGGATCTCAGGGAGTTTCCGGGAAGTCCTGTGGAGAAGCTTGTGATCCATGATGTGGAACAGATCGTAAATGACCCGGAGATCGGGATCGTTGTGGAGACCATGGGCGGAACAAAACCGGCCTACGAGTTTGTAAGGCGCTGCCTGCTCGCGGGAAAGCATGTGGTGACTTCCAATAAGGCACTGGTTGCGGCCAATGGGACAGAACTGATCCGGATCGCCGCGGAAAAGAACATCAGCTTCTTGTTTGAGGCGAGTGTCGGCGGCGGTATTCCGATCATCCGCCCGCTTGTGGAGTGTCTCGGCGGTGAGGAGATTTTAGAAATCTCCGGTATCTTAAACGGAACCACAAACTACATCCTCACAAAGATGAATGAGGAGGGATGGAGCTTCGAGGAGGCGTTAAAGCGCGCTCAGGAATTGGGCTACGCGGAGCGCAACCCGGAGACGGATATTGAAGGATATGACACCTGCAGAAAGATCGCGATCCTGACTGCGGTCGCAACAGGAAAAGAAGTAAACTACGAGGAGATCCCGACCCAGGGAATCACAAAAATCACTTCCATGGATTCCAGCTACGCGGCACATATGGGTGCGGCGATCAAGCTCTTCGGAACCAGCGTGAATAAAGATGGAAAGATCTATCTGGAGGTCGTGCCGGTCCTCGTGGACGCGAAGGACCCGCTGTATGCGGTGACAGATGTGTTCAACGGAATCCTCGTTGTGGGAAATATGCTGGGCGCGTCCATGTTCTATGGAAGCGGAGCAGGGAAACTGCCGACAACCAGCGCCGTTGTCGGGGATATGATCTCCGCAGTCCGTTTCGGCGATGAGCCGGAGAAGATCGGCTGGAGCAGCGAGAAGCTTGAGGTACATCCGGCGGCTGAGCTTTCCAGAAAGTACTTTGCACGGTTTGAGGGTTCTGAGAGAGCAAAGAAAGAGGCCGTTGCGGCAGCTTTCGGTGACGTGAAATTTGTGACACTGGAAGGAACAGATGAGTTCGCGGTTCTGACCGGTGAGATGACAGGGGGAGAGTTCGACTCGGCAGCAGCAAAGGTCGGTGGACTGCGCCAGAAGATCGCAGCCAGATTATGATCCCGACATGGTTCCGGATGCCATGCCTGTTTCAGATGATGACCGGGCTTTACTGTCCGGGATGCGGGGGAACGAGAGCCGTCCGGGCACTCCTTTCAGGGCATCCGGTACTAAGCTTTCTGTACCATCCGGTGGTGCCGTATATGGCATCGGTAGCTGTGTGGGCTGCGGCTTCCTGGATCCTGTATTTTGCCACGGGAAACAGGAGATTCCGACCGGAGTTGGATGACCGGATCGCTTACGCAGCGGCGGGGATCGTGATCTTAAATTTTATCATAAAAAACGGACTTCTGGTGTTCGCCGGGATCGATGTGATCGGGCGGCTGCCGGGGGTGTGAGAATAGGGAGAAGACCTGGAGCGGGTACCGAAAGTGGTATCTGTTCTGGGTCTTTTTTGTTTCATGCCACAATTTTGCCGCAGATATGCCCTGTTTTGTGTGACATCCTTCACAGTTTGAACACAGGTCGAACACAGAGGAATCACAAGTTTCTGATAGAGTTTATTGCAGAAACGTAATAAACAGTAAGAAAAATGCAAGGAACCAGGAGTATATGTACTTTAAAAGTA
This sequence comes from Pilosibacter fragilis, assembly GCF_032490495.1. Lineage (NCBI taxonomy): Bacteria > Bacillati > Bacillota > Clostridia > Eubacteriales > Clostridiaceae > Pilosibacter > Pilosibacter fragilis. The sequence goes on from NZ_JAVYJB010000004.1 coordinate 177,657, forward strand.
CAAAGATCCCGTGATGACGAGTGTACGCAGCAGTCAATGGAAATCAGGCAATGGATCTGGAAAGAGATGACCTGCAGGGGCTGATGATCTGGCGGTCAAGGCGGATGAAAGGAGAACGGAAATGAGAAGAGGAAAGATAATAGCGGTCAGTCTGACGGTCTGTGCGGTGGGGGCCGGAATGACGGTGAACGCTTACGCGGCCAGCACCACATTTGAAATGAGGAAGAAAGCGGTGAGCCTGCTTGGAATTATAACGACGAGTAATTACCAGGCGAATGTGACGAGAGGTGAATTTGCGGAACTCCTCGTAAAGGCATCGGACTACAAGGAGGCGGCAAACGCGGCGGGAACCGTATCTGTATTCGCGGATGTCTCCTCAAAATCCCAGTATTCTGCGGCGATCCGCACGGCGGCGACGAACTCCTGGATGTCCGGTTATCTCGGCGGAAACTTTAAGCCGGACGAGGGAGTTACGATGCGGGATGCCATCAAGGCAGTCCTGGGAGTCTTAGGATACACAAACGAGGATTTCTCCGGAAGTCTTCAGGAGAGCCGCCTTGCGAAGTTCAAGTCCCTGTCCCTGGATTCTGGGATCTATCGTGATCTTGACGAGGTCCTCACGAGGGAAGACTGCATCAACCTGTTCTATAACCTGATGAAGGCGAAGACAAAAGAAGGAAACCAGTATGGCAGCAAGGTATTTGACCTGACCTACAATTCCGACGGCGAGATCAACACATCCTCGATCCTGGATAACAGTTTAAAGGGACCGAAGATCTTAGACAATGACAGCCGGAACTTAAAGAGTCTTGTTCCGTTTTCCCTGAAAGACGCTACCATGTTTTTAAACGGCGAGATGTCCGATGAGAGCGAGATCAACGATTACGCCACCGTGATCTATTACCACGAGGAGACAAAGATGATCTTCGCCTATTCCAACGGCGGCGAGAACAAAGGCGCCACGGAGGGCCGGATCAAGGCGATCTACTACGATTCCAGCGACCCGTTCACACCGGTGAAGGTGGTCTTAAACACCGATTACCAGGACAACGGCGGTGAGGGCGATGAGTTCCAGATCAGCGGGTCGGAGCTCCAGTATCTGTTCTCCGTCTACGGAGAGTTTGAGGTGGGTGACAAGATCGCAATCGTGTGGGAGAAGAGCGGAAGCGACGAGAATGCGACTTATACGGTTGTAGATGTTGTTGGAGATTATTGATTAGTTACGAATATACATATAATACATGAAATAGAAATACCGCAGAAGGAATGCGGGTAGAGAAAATTAAGGCAAGGAAATTCAGATCTGGAACATAGTTAAGAGAAGCGGAAGATTTCAATAGACAGGAAAGGAACGAGTATGGAGAACGAAAAGGTGGCCGCAGAGAAGAAACGGAAAAAACGGAAAGGAAAAAGCGGAAGGATCGTGATCGTGCTTATAGTGGTTCTGGCAGCGCTGCTTGGCGGATTTTTCCTCTATAAGAAAAAGACCACGAGCCAGAAAAGTCAGGGTGACCAGTCCGTGTCAACGGCGACAGTGAAGCGAACGGACATCAATTCAGAGCTCACGGCGTCCAGTTCCTTGTCCCCGAAGGACACCTACGAGGTGACATCCCTGGTGGAAGGCGAAGTCATCGAGGCGAACTTTGAGGAAGGCGATGTTGTGGAAAAAGGTCAGGTCCTCTACCGGATCGACGCATCCTCCATGGACTCTGACCTGAGTTCAGCCCAGACCAGCCTTCAGAGGGCGAAGGAGAGTGCCCAGACGGCACAGTCCGCTTACGCCGAGGAGACAGCGCGGATCGCCGGAAATACATATCGGTCCACAGTGTCCGGATATATCAAGACTCTCTATATTAAAGAGGGTGATAAGGTAAATAGTGGAACGAAGATCGCGGATCTCTATGATGACTCTGTTATGAAGATCACAGTCCCGTTCCTCTCAGGCGAGGCGGCGGAGATCAACGTAGGTGACGAGGCAGCAGTGACTCTGGAGGACACCGGCGAGAAGATCTCCGGTATGGTCACGATCGTCAGCAGCATGGAGGAGACACTCTCCGGCGGACGTCTCGTAAAAAACGTGACGGTCGAGGTATCAAACCCAGGCGGACTCACGACAGACACCGCGGCATCCGTGACCGTTGACGGATTTGTGTGCAGTGCCGAGGGAACATTCAAAGCGAAAACGGAGACAACTCTCAGCGTGGAGCTCTCCGGAAACAAGAGTCTCGAGATCGAGAATCTTCTGATCCATGAAGGTTCTTATGTGGAGAAAAACTCCGAGCTGTTCCAGGTGACCACAAAGACGGCGGAAGAGTATTTAAAGGAATTCAAGGACGCGGTGGAGAGCGCGGATGACAACCTGGAAAACGCGGAGAACAAACTGGGCAATACCCAGGACAGTGTGGATGACTACACGATCACAGCGCCGATCTCGGGGACAGTGATCACAAAAAACGCGAAGGTTGGGGATAAGATCTCCAAGAGTTCCAGCGGAACGACCACCATGGCGGTGATCTACGACCTGTCCACCATGACACTGGAGATGTCCGTGGATGAACTCGATGTCTCAAGCATCAAGGTCGGACAATCTGTGGAGATCACGGCAGACGCGGTGGAAGGTGAGACATTCACAGGAACCGTCACAAATGTGAGTCTGCAGAGCAGCTACTCCAACGGTGTCACAAACTATCCGGTGACAGTGACTCTGGATGATACGGGAAGTCTTCTTCCGGGCATGAACGTGGATGCGAAGATCATTCTCGACAGCTCTGAGAATGCTCTGGTGATCCCGGCCAGCGCGCTGATGCGTGGAAACAGAGTGTATGTGAAGAAGAGCACCGGCTCCGGAAAATCCGGCAGCAGCAACGTCCCGGACGGCTTCGAGGTGGTCCAGGTGACAACTGGAATCATCAACGACGATTATGTGGAGATCCTTTCCGGCCTCTCTGAGGGGGACGAGGTCTACATTTCCTCCGATTCCGGAAGCTCGACGCAGACCGATCAGATGCAGATGGGCGGCATGGGCGGTCCTGGCGGTGATATGGGCGGAGGCGTACCGGGCGGTCCTGGAGGAAACGGCGGAAATGGCGGCGGCAACGGCAGCGGACGAAGATCTCAGTAGTGCATAGGAGATAAATTGTATGGAAAAGACTGAATTCTCAATACAAATAGATACCGCAGAGCAGAAAAAAATGTCTGAAGAGCCGATGAAACAGGAAGAGGCAGTTTCAAAAGTTCATGAGAAGTTGGAAAAGCAGGAACCTCTGATAGAGCTGCGCAATATCTACAAGATCTACTACATGGGCGACGAGGAAGTCCACGCCAACGACGGCATCAGCCTTTCCATCAACAAAGGCGAGTTCGTCGCCATCGTCGGCAAATCCGGAAGCGGAAAATCAACCCTGATGAACATCATCGGAGCCCTGGATGTCCCGACGGAGGGCGAATATTTCCTCGGCGGCGAGGACGTGGCGGATATGTCCGACAACGAGCTGGCGGAGATCAGAAACCGCATGATCGGCTTTATCTTCCAGCAGTATAACCTGCTTCCAAAGTTAAATCTCTTAGAGAACGTGGAACTCCCGCTCCTTTACGCCGGTTACGACAAGAAAGAACGGCGGGAGCGGGCCATGAATTCCTTAAAAAAGGTCGGTCTCGACGAAAAATGGAAGAATCTTCCGAACCAGCTCTCCGGCGGCCAGCAGCAGCGAGTCTCCATCGCGCGGGCTCTCGCAGGAGATCCGTCCCTGATCCTGGCGGATGAGCCCACGGGTGCCCTGGACTCCAGGACAGGCCGGGAGGTGCTGGACTTTTTAAAGAAACTCAATGAAGAAGGAAACACGATCGTCATGATCACCCACGACAGCTCCATCGCCCTGGAGGCGAAGCGGGTGGTGCGGATCCATGACGGAAAGATCAATTTCGACGGGGATGTGAAAGAGTATGCTGCAATCATTTAAAATGGCGTTAAAAAGTATCTGGGGCAACAAGTTGAGGTCCTTTCTGACGATGCTCGGCATCATCATTGGAGTCGCGTCGGTGATCATCCTGGTCAGCATCGTCAACGGCTACATGTCCTACATGGTGGAGAGCTTTTCTTCCATGGGCGTCAATCAGATCACGGTCCAGTACAAGGCGGTGGCCTCAAGAAGCATCGATGTGGACGAATTTTATGAGTTCTACGAGGAACATTCAGACCTCTACGAGAACATGTCCCCGAACGTTTCCGTCAGCGTCACGGTAAAACATGACTCTGACACCATGGATTCCACCAGTGTCGGCGGCTACAGTGAGGATTATCTCGCAATCAAGGACTACGAGATCGAGTATGGCAGAAATCTCCAGTACTCTGACATGGAGGCAAGGAGAAAAGTCGCGGTCATCGGCGCCTACGTGGCGGAGGAGCTCTACGGCGGCTCCCAGAACGCCGTGGGCGAGACGGTCAAGTTAAACGGTGACAGCTACACCATTGTAGGCGTTGTGGAACGGCAGACGGAGAGCAGCTCTGAGTTCGATGACGGATGTATGGATGACTTTGTGTGGATCCCGTATTCCAGAGCTGTGAAGATGGCGAGAAATGCTGTGATCAACAACCATATCTTCACATCGCGGGACATCAACGACACGGAAACATGTACGACAGAACTTAAAAATTTTCTCTATGAAAAGATGAAGAGCGAAAACCTCTACACGGTGACAGCAATGAGCTCCCTTCTCGATTCCTTAAATGAGCAGATTGCCATGATGAGCATGATGCTGGGCGGTATCGCGGGTATCTCCTTGTTAGTTGCAGGCGTCGGTGTCATGAACATCATGCTGGTGTCCGTGACAGAGAGAACCAGGGAGATCGGCATCAGGAAGGCCCTCGGCGCAAAGAAGAGCGTGATCATGTTGCAGTTCGTCATCGAGGCGCTGGTCACAAGCTCCATCGGCGGAATCATCGGAATCATGATCGGAGCCTTAGCAAGTACGGGAATCGGTGCCATCATGGGAATCGACGCGCCGCCAACCATGACAGCAGTTGTGATCTCGTTTAGCGTTTCTGTTGCCATCGGACTGATCTTTGGTTACATGCCGGCGAGCCGGGCGGCGAAGCTGAATCCGATCGACGCACTGAGGACAGACTAAAACTACACAGAAAATGACAGGATCAACGGTAAATATGGAAAATGGAAGAATAATAGGAAAATGCAGATTCTAAGCCTCAAACTGCCACGGATTTGCCGCTAAAAGACAGAATATCGTAAGTTGACGGGAGATATTGTCCAACCTTATAATATAGTTAAAGAAAGATACTTGAGGGGAGGCAATCCTATGGCAGAAAGAAAATGGAAAAAAATAAGTACATGGATGGCCGCATGGGTCATGGCGGTCGTGTTTGCGGTATCCGGGGCGCAGACAGCGTTTGCGGCGACCAGTTATGTGAATAGTGTCAGCATCACGCTGGATGTGACACCGACGGTGGGGGAATCCCTGCCGGATCTTGATGTGGGATACAATTCTGATAACTGCGAGGTATCGATCCCGAACAACGATAAATATGATATCGTATCCGCAAAGTGGTCTTCCACAAAGAACGACGTGAAGATCGGCGGAACCTACACCATGAAAGTTACTTTAAAGACTTTAAATGACTATAGGTTCAGCAGCAGCTCCTACACTTCCTCAAAGGTAAAGGTAAAGAACGGAACTTTTGTCAGCGCTTCGAGAACATCTTCCGACCGTCTGGTGGTTACCGTAAAGACAAAACCGGCAAAGGGCGATCTTGACGCGCCGGGCGAGGCATACTGGCAGACCACAAAGTCCGGAAGCTCCGATCTCGGACTCGCGAAGTGGGAGGCCGTTGAGGACGCGTCCTACGAGGTGTACCTCTACCGCGGCAGCAAGAACGTCTACAAGAGCGGCGAGATCCACACCAGCAGCTGTGATCTCTTTTCGTATATGAGCTCCAAGGGAACCTACACCTTTAAGGTGCGCGCGCTCCCGTCAAACGATGAGGTATCCAAGTACGCGTCAAAGAGCGACTGGACCATATCCGATGAGGTCTATATCGATGAGAATGACGCGGCGAGAGCGGCAAAGAAAAAGCCGTCAAGCGGCAACAACAGCAGCACAAATAATTCCGGAAATTCCCAGCAGGCCCCGTCAAATGTGAATGTGGTCGGCTGGATCCTCGACGGAAACCGCTGGTATTATCGTTACCCGGACGGAACTTATTTAAAGAACGGCTGGGGATTTATCGGAAATATCTGGTACTTATTTGACGCAAACGGAATGATGCTCACCGGCTGGCAGATGAAGAACGGCGTTTATTACTACATGAACGGTGACGGAAAGATGCAGACGGGCTGGCTTCTCTACAACAATACCTGGTATTATCTCTCCGAGAGCGGAGCTATGGTGACCGGCTGGATCACGCTGGGTGATAAGGCTTATTACCTCGGCGGCGACGGCGGAATGCTCACAGGATGGCAGAACATCGACGGACAGATCTACTACCTGTATCCGGATGGACATAAGGCGGTCAATGAAGTGATCGATACCTTCTATGTAGATCAGGACGGTATCTGGAGAAAACCGCAGTAAAGATCTGAACCTGCAGGGCATGCGGTTATGCGGTGAAAATCGTCGGAATATTTTCCAGCAGACTGAAAATACAGGAAAGGAGCACCTTATGAGACAGAAAACTTTTGGAAAATGGCTTGCGGCAGCAGGAATTCTGATGGCGATGACGATATGGATGGTTCTTCCTGCACTGGCTGCGCCGACGGTGAATTCTATAAGGATCACCTTTAAAGACAAGTATGAAGATCCCGGCGTGATCGAGGAGCCGGAGATCAGCTGCGGCAGCTACGGGATCGAGATCACATCCGTGGAGTGGAGCAAGGATGTAGAAAAATGGAATCCTGGAACGAAAGTGACGGCAACGCTGATTCTTTCCTCCAGCGGAAGAGAGTTCTCCTCCAGCTACGGTTCAAAGTCCTGCCAGATCTCCGGTGCGACGTTGAGTAAGGCAGTGAAAGTGGATGATGACCTGAAGGTCACAGTCACTTACTACCCGGTAGTCTGGCTGGAAACTCCGGATGAAGCCGGATGGAGCGCTTCGAATCATATGAAAGCGGTCTGGAAGAAAGTCGATTACGCGACGGGATATCAGATCCGCCTGTACCGGGATGACTATTATCTCCGGACCATCGATGCGACGGGAACCAGCAAGGACCTCTCCGAGTATATGGGAAGAGAGGGAAACTACTATTACGAGATCCGCGCGGTGGGAAAGACAACGAACGATGCGAAGTACCGCAAGAGCAGCGAGTATATCGTCTCCTCCGACCGCTACCTGGATGACCTGGGTGACACGGAGGGCAGCTGGAAGAATTACGCGGATGGAAAGAAATATGTGGACGAGAATGGTCAGATCGTGACCTCCCAGTGGTACCGGATCCTTGGAACCTGGTATTATTTCGACGAGAACGGATACATGGTGACGGGATGGAGACTGGTCAATAATAAGTGGTATTACCTCGAAAGTGACGGAAAGATGGTGACCGGCTGGAAGCAGGTTGGCGGTGTCTGGTACTACATGGATGCCGACGGAGCGATGGCAACAGGCTGGCGTCAGACTGCACCGGGACAGTGGTATTACCTGAACGCGAACGGAGCGATGGCAGCGTCCACTGTGATCGACGGATATACGTTGGATGTATCGGGGCTCTGGGTAAGTTAGAAAGGAATGATGGGCGGCATGTCATGGGAGAAATCCTGTGGCATGCCGTTTTCACATATCTGAAAAGGTAAGCTCCTGGAACCATGCGAAAACACTTGACTTACTATGAGATATCAACTAAAATTTAGAAACGTGTAAACATTTGTCGCGGCAGCCTGAAGGTGTATGCGGCGCCGCAGTCACTTGAAGTTTATGAAAAACGAGAAAGGATTTCTATGGGAATCATTAAAGCAGTGAACCTGATCTTTGACTATATCAGGCACGATGAAGAGGAAGACAAGGATGAGGTCAGCCATGCGTTAAAGGGCGTCTCTCTGGACATCAAGGAAGGCGATTTCGTAGCGATTTTAGGACACAACGGATCCGGAAAATCCACATTCGCGAAGCTGATGAACGGAATCCTGCTTCCAACGGATGGAACAGTCTATATTTCTAAAATGAGGACGGACGACGAGGAGCATCTTTGGGATGTACGAAAGACGGCGGGAATGGTATTCCAGAACCCGGATAACCAGATCATCGGAAACGTGGTGGAAGAGGACGTTGGATTCGGCCCGGAGAATATGGGAGTTCCGACGGAGGAAATCTGGGCGCGGGTCGACAAGAGCCTTGAGGCGGTGGGGATGACAGCATACAGACTTCAGTCTCCGAATAAGCTTTCCGGTGGACAGAAACAGCGCGTGGCCATCGCTGGCGTTATGGCGATGAAGCCCCGGTGTATCGTTCTGGACGAGCCGACAGCGATGTTAGACCCGAACGGACGCCGCGAGGTCATTAAAACGGTTCATGAACTGAACCGTCAGGAAGGGATCACGGTAGTTCTGATCACCCACTATATGGAAGAGGTCATTGACGCAGACCGCGTGGTCGTTATCGACGGTGGACATGTCGTGATGGACGGAACCCCGAAAGAGGTCTTTTCCAGAGTCAAGGAACTGAAAAAATACAGCCTCGATGTGCCCCAGGTAACGGAACTGGCAGATGAATTAAAGGAAGCCGGAATGGATCTTCCTTATGGAATTCTTTCCATCGACGAGCTTGTGGATGAACTTGTTCCGCTCTTAAAATAGTGGAGAAATGGTGGAAATATGGCAATCGAAATGAAACACTTGAATCATATATACGGGCAGGGAACGATCTTTGAGCAGTATGCCTTAAAGGATGTAAATCTTACGATCCATGATGGCGAGTTTATCGGCCTCATCGGTCATACCGGATCCGGAAAATCAACCCTGACCCAGCATTTAAACGGACTTTTAAAGGCAACGAGCGGAGATATCCTTTATAACGGAGAAAGTATTTATAAAGAGGGATATTCCATGAAAGAGCTCCGCAGCCATGTGGGGCTGGTTTTCCAGTATCCGGAGCACCAGCTGTTTGAGGTGGACGTATTCTCAGATGTCTGCTTTGGACCGAAGAATCTGGGACTCCCGAAGGAGGAGATCGAGAAGCGCGCGAAAGAGGCGCTGGACATGGTGGGACTCGATGAGAGCTTTTATAAGCAGTCTCCCTTCGACCTTTCCGGAGGTCAGAAACGCCGAGTGGCCATCGCAGGCGTTCTGGCGATGAAACCGGAGGTCCTGATCTTAGATGAGCCGACAGCCGGTCTCGACCCGAAAGGACGCGACGACATTTTAGGACTCGTACAAAAGCTCCATAACGAGCAGGGGTTGACGATCATTCTCGTCTCCCACAGCATGGAGGATGTGGCGCGATATGTGTCCCGTCTTGTGGTCATGAACCACGGCGAGAAGGTCTTCGACGGAACTCCGAAGGAGGTATTCCGCCATTATAAAGAGCTGGAAGCCATCGGCCTTGCGGCGCCGCAGATCACCTATGTGGTGCACAAGCTGATCGACAAGGGGATCCCGCTGGATCCGGATATCACGACGGTGGAAGAGGCGAAGAATGCAATCCTTAAGATCTGGCGCGAAAAGTATGGAAAAAGTTCCGGAAATGCAGCGCAGGTAAGCGCAGCCGGAGCGGATTCCGAGAACGCAGATCATGGGAACGCCACTGGAACAGCCTCTGAGAAGGCAGACAGCACAGAAAAGACAGCCGGGGAGGAAACGACATGTTAAGAGATATCACGCTTGGACAGTACTACCCGGTAGATTCCCTTCTTCACAGGCTGGATCCACGAACAAAACTCTTTGGAACGCTTGTATACATTGTAACACTATTTATTGCGGACAATATCTGGGCATACCTTGCGGCGACGATCTTTCTGATCGCGGCGATCAAGCTCTCCAATGTCCCGGTAAAATTCATGGTGCGGGGCTTAAAATCCATCGTGTTCCTGCTTCTCATCAGCGTCAGCTTCAACCTGTTCCTGACGCCGGGTACCCCGATCTTTAAGATCGGTTTCCTGCAGATGACCTGGGAAGGTCTCCGGTTTGCGGCATTTATGGCGATCCGTCTTGTTTACCTCGTTATGGGATCCACGATTCTGACGCTCACAACGACACCGAACCAGCTGACAGACGGTCTGGAAAAGAGCCTTGGCTTTTTAAAGAAGGTCGGTGTTCCGGTCCATGAGGTGTCCATGATGATGTCCATTGCGCTCCGCTTTATCCCGATCCTGATCGAGGAGACAGATAAGATCATGAAAGCGCAGATGGCGAGAGGCGCTGATTTCGAGAGCGGAAACCTGATCCAGAAGGCGAAATCCATGGTACCGCTTCTTGTACCACTTTTCGTATCCGCATTCCGCCGTGCCACGGACCTCGCGATGGCCATGGAGGCGAGATGCTACCGCGGCGGCGAGGGCAGAACAAAGATGAAACCGCTTAAGTACGCGAAGAGGGACCGTATGGTTTATGGGGCGTATCTGGTGTATTTTGCGGCGGCGATCGTGCTGAAGGTTTTGCTGTAGAAGATGATTAACTCCGGTTTCGATGAAAAGCAGCGCTAAAGCCCGGATATGACGGGGAACAGCACCGCGTGGAAAATGGTCGAAATCGGGAACTTGATATTCAGAGAAATAGAATTGCCCGGATTTTCCGGACAGCAGAAGGAAAACAATAAAGCTATGAGACGAATCAAACTGACGGTGGCCTACGACGGCACCGCATACAAGGGCTGGCAGCTCCAGCCCAATGGCGTTACCATAGAGGAGATGTTAAATAAGGCTCTTTCGGATCTTCTGAAAGAGCCTGTCTGCGTCATTGGGGCAAGCCGGACGGACTCCGGCGTCCATGCGCGCGGAAATGTGGCGGTCTTTGACACGGAGAGCCGGATCCCGGGAGATAAATTCTGTTATGCGGTAAACCGCGGACTCCCGGAGGATATCCGTGTGGTGGAATCCGAGGAAGTTCCCCTGGACTGGCATCCGAGAAAGCAGAACTGCGTAAAGACCTACGAGTATCAGATCTTAAACTGTAAGATCGAGATCCCGACAAGACGCCTCTACGCCCATTTCTGCTATTACCCGTTAAACGTGGAAAAGATGAATGAGGCGGCAAAATACCTCATTGGGGAACATGATTTCATCAGCTTCTGCGCCGCAAACCACCAGGCGGAGGAGACGGTCCGGACGATCTACGGGGCCGAGGTGAAAAAGAATGATGAGGACATCGTAACGATCCGCCTTTGCGGCAGCGGATTCCTCTACAACATGGTGCGGATCATCGCGGGAACCCTGTTAAAAGTCGGAACCGGTGAGTGGGAGCCGGAACATGTGAAAGAGGTACTGGAGGCAAGAAACCGCAAAGAGGCGGGACAGACTGCTCCGGCGAAGGGGCTGACACTTGTGGGAATCGAGTATGAGAGGGAGATCCCAAAGGAGATCGTTGGGAGAAATGAACATTGGGATGCTGTTCTGGACCAGACCAGCTTGGAATCCGACGGAGTTTCCCGCGTGCGGATCAGGTTCTCCGAACCCGAAGAACTCCCTCGCCTGATCCGCCGCATGGTGCATCAGGCATACCGGAATGGGGCGAAGGAAGTGTTTGTGACGATTCCGGATGGATATGAGGTGTCGGAGACGGAAAGCTATGGGTATTACCGACTCCGCAGGCTGGATGACGGCAGCTACGGAACGGAATATACGGGGAGGGCGCTATGAACCAGGTACTGATCCAACTGATCTATTTTGTGATCTATTCCGTTGTGTTCCTGGTCATCGGAAAGCTCTCCTTTTCGGAAAGCGATTCTCTCTCCAAGTTTTTCGTCGGTGAGAGAAAAAATGACGAAAAACGCCTGTTTTTCACATTTGTCGGAACCTGGGTCTCCGCGGCGACGATTCTGGGATTTACGGGAAACGTATACCACAGCGGACTCTCTGTCATCGCGTCATCGGTTATCCCGTGGTTTATCGGCGCGGGTCTCCTGTATCTGATGACGGACCGGCTATATGAGAATAATGTCCTGTCGATCCCACAGCTGATCGGAAAAAAGCATGATTCAAAATTTCTGCAGACAGCATCGGCCATTTTTATGATCTGCGGCTATATTTTCTATCTGATGATCCAGATCAAGGGATTTGGCATTGCGGTATCCAGCCTGCTGAATATCAATTACAAGGTAGCTGTCTTTCTTGTCTATCTTTTTATCCTCTATTCGAGCTTCGGCGGCTTTAACTCCGTCACGAAGTCGGACTGCCTCAATCTGATTATGCTCTCTGTGAGCATCGGGGTTCTGTATCTGGTTATCGTAAAAAACGTTCCGGGACACTGGTTTTTGACGGATCAGACGGTGCATGAACTCATAAAGAGCAAGGGCGTCTTCGAAAATCAGACAGCGGAGATTGGAATCTTCGTATATATCTCCATGTTCTTCGGCTGGGGAATGGGACTGGCGTCGAATCCCCAGTATATGGTCAGGATCCTGGCGGCGAAGGATAAAAAAACCGCAAAACATATGATCCTGCATGCACTGATATTCCTGTGCGTGCTGTACTTTGCACTGACCCAGATCGGTCTTGGACTGCGGATCCTCTTTCCGCAGCTGAAAAATTACTGCTCCGCGGATGACGTATTTATCTATGCAGTGGTCAATCTCATGAACACACCGTTCAGCGGTTTCTTCCTGATCAGCGTGATCGGCGCCTGTGTCTCAACGGCGAACTCCCAGCTTCACCTGATCGGCTGCATGCTGTCCTACGATGTGGCTGCCCAGATCACAAAAAAGAAGATGTCGGAGGAGCAGATCCTCATCCTGGCGCGGGTATTTATCTTCATAGGTGGCACGGCTGCACTGATCTTATCCGTAAATCCGCCGGAGGACATGCTGTCCTTCGGAGCGGACATCTGGGGATTATTCTCGGCGGCGCTTGCCCCTCTGATCTACGGTGGACTGTACTGGAAACGGAGAACGAAAGCCGGGGCGGTGGGAGCGTTCTTTACAGGACTTATCTGCTCTGTCCTGTTCTGGAAAATGGATCTCCAGATATACTGGGCATTTCCGGCAACACTGTGCGCAGCGGCGGTCTATGTTGTGATCCCGATGTTTGAGAAGAAGAGAGGGGCAGAAGAATGAGCGGAAAGAAAAAACAACTGTTTCGATCATGGTTCTGCAGGATCGAGCATGAGATCATGCTGCCGTTCGTCACGGTGGGAATTCTGGTGGTCTGTGCATTCTGTGCTATTTCGGTGTATAATGGATACACAGAAAAGCTTAAGGACAGAAAAGAGTACGCGAGGACCACGATCCGCGGCATGGAGGCGGATATTTACTATCTGCAGGGAAAACTGAGTGAGGAGGAGATCCGGCAGAAGTATAAGTTCTATCATGATCCGGCGGTGCGGATCATGGCTGCCGACGGTACGGTCATCACAGGGGACGAGGAGATCCCGGACGGGAACATGGAACTTCTGTACGCGGACAGTGGAAATTTCCTGGGGTGGCGTCTGGAATACTGGATGGATAAAAAGTCATTCGAGAACGCGATCCTGGAAGAACAGAATTACGTCATTGTGGGCGCTGTGGCCAGTCTCCTGATCATCGTCCAGGTCAGCGTGTTCCTCGCCTGGAGTCTCACAAAACCGATCCGCAGCATGGGCGCGGCGTGTAAAAAGCTCGATGAGAACAAGGACGGGTTCCGGGAGTACAGCTTTCCGGAGACAGCGAGAAAGGACGAGATCGGCCAGCTGGCGAGAACTTTTGAGAATCTTCTGAAAAACCTTGATAATTACACAAAAATGGAGTATACGAGCCGGATGTCATCGGCGCTGGCCCACGAGATCAAGAATCCGCTGGCCGGGATCCGTTCCGGGATACAGGTCCTGGGCGGACGGGCGGTGAAGGAGAATGAAAAGCTTCTCTGCGACAGCATGCTCCATGAGATCGACCGGGTGACCGGGCTGATCAATGACCTGTTTACACTGTCGGTGAAGAAGGAAAACCACAGACATGTCTTTCCGGCGGATGCGGTGCTGCGGGAGGTGGCATCCATCTACGCGAAGGAGTGCGAACAGCAGAATGTCGCGTTCAAGACAGACTGTGCGGCGTGTGAAGTGTTTGCCGATGAGAATGAAATGCGCCAGATGCTGTACAATCTTCTGACGAACAGCATGCGGGCGGTCAGCCGGGACGGCACGGGGAAGATCTGTCTCTCCGTGTCTTCCGACGGAGGCATGACTACATTCTGCGTCTCCGACAACGGAAAAGGAATGAATGAAGAGGAGCTGAAACGCGCAAGAGAACCGTTCTACACGAAGAGCATTAACGGCGTCGGGCTCGGTCTGGCGATCGTAAACCGGCTGATCGGGCAGAACCACGGCAAAATGGAAATGGAAAGCGCTCCGGGCTGCGGAACGACGGTGCGCCTGATTTTTGAAAGCAGGGATGAACATGAAAAAGATACTGATCGTTGATGACGAATTTCTGATCCGGTTTACGCTGGAGGAAGGACTGAAGGACCGGGGATACGAGACCCAGTCGGCGGAAACGGTGAAGGACGCTCTCGAGAAGATGAAAACGTTCCACCCGCAGGTGATCCTCCTGGATAACCGCCTGCAGGACAGCCTCGGGATCGACGAGATCTCCACGTTCCGTTCCGCCGATGAGGAGGTTCAGGTGATCCTGATGACGGCGTACGGCTCTGTCGCCCAGGCGGTGGAGGCGACGAAGCGCGGCGCTTACGACTATATTTTAAAGCCCTTTGATATTGACGAGATCGACCGGATCGCCAGCCGCTGCATTGGCCAGATGCAGGACCGGGAATCCCTGGAGTTCTTAAAGGGAAAAACGCAGGAATTTATCGGAGTCAGCGACGCTGCGATGCGGATCCGGCGCCACATCGAGCTTCTCGGAAAGAATTCCTCGGTGAATGTTCTGATCCGGGGCGAGACCGGAACAGGAAAAGAGGTTGCGGCATCCCTGATCCATGCCTGCAGCGACCGGCGGGACCACCTGATGGTCCGCATCAACTGCGGCGCAATTCCGGAACATCTGATGGAGAGCGAGCTCTTTGGCTATGAGCGGGGGGCCTTTGCGGGCGCGATGAAGACGAAGAAGGGCTTGATCGAGCTGGCAGCAGGCGGAACTGTGTTCTTGGATGAGATCGGGGAACTTCCCCTCTCCATGCAGACAAAGATCCTAACGTTCCTGGACCATAAGAAGTTCAAGCGTGTGGGTGGTCTGGAGGACATCGAAGTGGATGCCCGGGTGATCGCGGCGACAAACCGGAATCTGGAACATGCCGTAAAGCAGGGGGAATTCCGGGAAGATCTTTTCTACCGGATCAATGTTATGGAGCTTGTGATCCCGCCGTTGAGGGATCGGAGAGAGGATATTCCGGCGCTATGCGATTATTACCTGAAATATTATAACGGCATGTTTGGAAAGAATATCACCCATGTGGATCCTGATTTTATGCGGGAGCTGCTTTTGTATGACTGGAAAGGGAATGTTCGGGAACTGAAAAATATTTTCGAGCGCTGCTTCTTATTCTGTCAGGGGGACGTGCTTGAAAAACATGTGGAATTAAAGCGGGTAGACTGGAAAGATGATACCCGGACGGGAGAACCGTTTGCGTTAAAGGATCTTCGGAAAGGACCGATCAGTCTCGACCAGGAGGTTTCCATGCTGGAACAGATCTACATGGACCAGGCGCTGAAGCTCTGCGGAAACAACGTGACAAAAGCGGCGGCCCTTTTGGGGATCACGAGATTCTCCATGAAGAGAAGACTTGATAAGGAAGACTGAAATCTTACGGCCCGCACGGCAAGAGGGCATACCTGCTGAACAGTTGAAAACGTGCAAAAATTCACATCGTGCGAAATCGCTCACTGAAACTGAGCGGATTCGCACGATTTTTTTGAAAATTCCAAAAAGATTTTCCAAAACTGAAAAATATAGTTGAATATCACTAAAAAATCAGATAAAATCAAGGCATCAGTTGTAGAAAAGATACGAAAGGGGTACTCATTTATGGGGGAAAAGAAAAAACACAGCAACATGACGACCTTGATGGGAGCTGCATTCCTGATGGCGACATCCGCGATCGGACCGGGATTTCTGACACAGACTTCCACATTTACGGCTCAGTATAAAAGCGTTTTCGCGCTTGTGATCGTCTGTACGATCCTGCTGGATGTGACGACACAGTTAAATATCTGGTCGGTGATCGGTGTGTCCGGCATGCGCGGACAGGATATTGCAAATAAAGTCCTTCCGGGACTCGGGTATTTTATCGCATTCATGGTTGCGCTTGGCGGTCTGGCATTCAACATCGGAAATGTCGGAGGCGGCGCCCTGGGACTCAACGTATTGTTCGGAATACCGACGACGGTTGGAACCTTTATCGCGGGAATCATCGGAATCCTGATCTTCCTCTCCAAGGACGCGAAGGCCAGCATGGATAAGCTGACAAAATACCTTGGAAGTATCATGATCATCGTAGTTCTCTATGTGGCAATCAAATCCAAACCTCCGGTAGGGGATGCTGTGAGCAGTATTTTCCACCCGGGCGATGTGGGTGCCCTTGTCCTTCCGCTCATCACGCTTCTCGGAGGAAGCTGCGGCGGATATATCACATTCTCCGGTGCGCACCGTCTTCTTGACGCCGGATATTCCGGAAAGAAAGATCTTCCGCATGTACGCCAGTCTGTTTTAATGGGTGTCAGCGTTTCCGGAATCATGAGGATCCTGCTGTTCCTTGCGGTTCTCGGTGTCGTGACAGCAAACCCGGATGTGACACTCGACGCTTCAAATCCGGCAGCAGACGCGTTCCGTCTCGGAGCTGGCGTGATCGGATATAAGATCTTTGGTCTTGTCCTTTTCTTCGCCGCTACAACATCCGTCATCGGCGCGGCTTATACATCGGTTTCATTTTTAAAGACTCTTCATCCGTTTATCATGAAGAACGAAAAATGGTTTGTGATCGGATTTATCACAGCATCCACACTGATCATGGCGGTTCTCGGAAAGCCGGCAGCACTCCTTGTACTTGCGGGTGCGTTAAACGGACTGATCCTTCCGCTGACACTCTTAACGATCCTTCTCGCGAGCAGAAACAAGAAGATTGTCGGCGAGGATTACAAGCATCCGACGATCCTCATCGTTTTAGGTGTATGCGTGGTACTGCTTACAGGATTCTCCGGGATCAAAGCTCTTCCGGGAATCTTAAAGATGTTCGGATAAGGCTAATTATGTATTGAGATTGTGATGCAAGTCGTTTAAAATAGTAGATAGGAAATTTAGAAAATACCGGCAGGGAAAGCAAGGAGGAAATCTTATGTACCGTGTTGATTTAAACAGTGACCTTGGAGAAAGCTTTGGAAATTATACGATCGGAATGGATGAGGAGATCTTAAAGTACGTCTCCTCCGCAAACGTGGCCTGTGGCTGGCACGCAGGTGACGCGATGGTGATGGAAAAGACAGTTGCTCTGGCGAAAGAGTTCGGAACAGCCGTCGGCGCACACCCGGGATTCCCGGATCTTGTGGGCTTCGGCCGCCGCAATATGGCAGTGACACCGGAGGAGGCAAAAGCTTATGTCCGCTACCAGCTCGGCGCGCTCATGGCGTTCTGTACCGCTCACGGAGTAAAGATCCAGCATGTAAAACCGCACGGCGCTCTTTATAATATGGCAGCCGTTGACGAGAAGTTAGCCATCGCCATGTGTGAGGCAGTTTACGAGGTGGATCAGGATATTATCTTTATGGGACTTGCAGGCTCCAAGATGATCACGGCAGCAGAAAAAGTCGGACTCCGCGCTGCAAGCGAGGTATTCGCGGACCGCGCCTATAATGATGATGGAACTCTCGTATCAAGAAAGCTTCCGGGCGCTGTGATCAAGGATAAAGATCTCGCGATCAAGCGTGTGATCCGCATGGTAAAAGAAGGAAAAGTCGAGTCCATCAACGGAAATGATATCGCGATCAAGGCAGACTCCATCTGCGTTCACGGAGATAACCCAAAGGCACTTGAGTTTGTAAAGAATATCCGCGAGACACTGATCGCGGAAGGTGTCGAGATCAGAAATTTAAGTTTATAGGGAAAATAGTGCAGCTGTTTGACATCTCATAAATGTCAAACAGCCGCAAATGTATAGAGAGGAGACTCGCTGTGGGAAATGTAAGATATCTGGTTTCCGGCGACTGTGCAGTCACCGTGGAATTTGGAAATGAGATCAGTCCGGAGATCAACCGGAAGATCCGCGCGTTCAAGATCGCGTTAGAGAAAGAACAGATCGAAGGAATCGTAGAGACGGTGCCGACCTACCGTTCCCTTCTTGTTGTATACAAGCCGGAAGTGATCCGGTTCTCAGCACTGACAGAAAAGTTTGAAAAGATCCTGTCCTCCATGGGCAGCATCCAGATCCCGCCGCCAACTGTGATCGAGATTCCGGTGCTTTATGGCGGAGAGATGGGACCGGACCTTGCAAATGTGGCAGAACATAACGGACTTACGGAAGAGGAAGTCGTAAAGATCCACTCCTCCGAAGAGTACCTGATCTATATGCTGGGATTTATCGCGGGATTCCCGTACCTCGGCGGCATGGACAAGCGTATCGCGACTCCGCGTTTGAAGAGTCCGCGCGTAAAGATTGAGGGTGGCTCCGTGGGAATCGCCGGAGAGCAGACTGGAATCTATCCGGTGGCATCCCCGGGAGGCTGGCAGCTCATCGGAAGAACTCCGTTAAAGCTGTATGATTCCGAGCGGGAAAAACCGGTACTCCTGGAGTCCGGACAGTACATTAAATTCCGCCCGGTGACGGAAGAAGAGTACAAAGCCATCGAAAAACAGGTGGAGAACGATACATATCAGTATGTAGTATATGATAAGGAGGCGGAGTGATGGGCATTCAGATCATAAACGGCGGATTCCTGACAACGATTCAGGATATGGGACGTTACGGATATCAGGAGACTGGGATGTCCGTGTCCGGCGTCATGGATACCAGGGCAGCGTCACTCGCCAATATTCTTGTCGGAAATGATGCGAACGAGGCAGTCATCGAGATCACAATGATGGGACCGACCATGAAATTTACAGAAGATGAGATCATCGCGGTGACAGGCGGCGACCTCGGGGCCAAGATCGACGGAAAACCGGTGGAGAGATACCGTGCAGTTTTAGTAAAAGCCGGACAGACCTTAAGCTTTATGGGAATGTATGGCGGAAGCCGCGCGTATATCGCCTTTGCGGGCGGGCTCGATATTCCGGTCGTCATGGGAAGCAGATCCACGAACCTTAAATCAAAGGCCGGGGGCTTTGAGGGAAGAAAATTAGGAACCGGCGATGAGATCGCTTTCCGCGCTCCTGCATCCTGGCTCCCGCATATGGCCGAGCGTGTATACGGACTTCCGTCTTACGGTGCAAAGGAATGGACACTCAGAGTCGTTATGGGCCCGCAGGACGACTGTTTTACAGATAAGGGAATCAACACCTTCTTAAACAGCACTTACACGATCTCCAACGAGTATGACCGCATGGGCTGCCGCATGGAAGGCGATGTGATCGAGCATAAAAACGGCGGCGACATCATCACTGACGGCATCAGCTTCGGCGCTGTCCAGGTTCCGTCCCACGGAAATCCTATCGTCATGATGGCGGACCATCAGACCACAGGCGGCTACACAAAGATTGCCAATGTGATCTCTGTGGACCTTCCGGTGCTTGCCCAGTGTATGCCGGGAATGAAGATCCATTTTGAGAAAGTCACGGTGGATGAGGCGCAGGCTCTCTATTGTAAGGAAAAAGAAGAGTTTGACGCGCTTGCGAAGAGACTGAATACCCCGGTGGAACCGGCGGATGATGAGCAGGCGGTGGCGATCGCAGCGGCATCCGAGGCGAACAAGACCGCATGGGTAAAGGCGGGAACCTATAAGATCTCCGTAAATGGAAAAGAGTTTCTTGTGGAGCTTGAAAAAGAGGTTGTGAGATTCCGGTAAAAAATATGGGGATGCAGACCGGAAAATGACCTGATCGGCGAAGCGTTTCAGCAGAATGGGTCGCGGGAAACAGGAAACTTAAGATGCCGGAAACGAAAAGAACGGCATAGGAGAAAGGGGTAACGTAAAATGGGAGATTACAGAACGACAAGACCGGAAGAGATCTGGAAAAAGATCCGTGACGGCGAGATCACAGAACCGACGGCCGGAATGTGCGGGGGATACGCACAGGCAAACCTTGTGATCCTGCCGAAAAAATATGCGGAGGATTTTAAAAAGTTTGCGGAGCGCAATCCGAAACCGTGTCCAATCCTCGAGATCATGGACGGCTCCCCGCTGGTCCATGATATGGGCGAGGGAGCGAATATCGTCACCGATATTCCGCGGTACTTTATCTATAAAAACGGCGTGAAGGTCGATGAAGTGACAGATGCTTCCGAATACTGGCAGGATGATTTCGTTGGTTTTCTTATCGGCTGCAGCTTCTCCTTTGAGGAGGCGCTCTTACAGGCAGGAATTGATGTGCGTCATATCTCCATGGGAAGAAACGTGCCGATGTACAAGACGAACATCGAATGCGAGAAAGCCGGTGTGTTTGAAGGTCCGCTTGTATGCAGCATGCGCCCGATGACGCCGGAGAACGCAAAGAAAGCGGCGGAGATCACGGAGAAGTTCCCGAATGTTCACGGTGGTCCTGTCCATATGGGCGATCCGGAAAAGATTGGCATCAAGGATATCGACCATCCGGACTATGGAGATCCAGTGGAGATCCGCGAGGGTGAAATACCGGTATTCTGGGCCTGCGGCGTGACTCCGCAGGCGGCCATCGAGCGGGCGAAGCCGCCGATCGTCATCACCCACGCTCCGGGTCATATGTTTATCACGAATGTGAAGAACGCGGAGTTGAATGACTATCTGGAGAAAAAGAAACAAGATACGAAATCGCTGTGAAACAGAAGGAATCGCGGCATCGCAGATGCGTGATCAGCTGCCAGCATCGGACATGGCAGATTTTGCCGGACAGATGCGGAAGTGAGATGTTCGGGCCCTCGAGAGTGAGAGGTTCAGGTCACCGAGTCTTCGGGCTCCGGATAGTTGACAGAATCCGAAATCTATGTTATTCTACCAGACGTTAAAACTCGTGTGGATTTTTAGAGAAGAACTTTTTTCGCCACACAATCACCTAAAAGCTTTATGGGTGGTTGTGTGGTTTTTTTGTATGAATGTTTAAAGATTACGTGCTCTTTAGTCACACTTATTTGTGCTTGAAAAGGCGGACTACACATATAAATATTCGGTCATCCGGCAAGCCGGACAGCTCACTCACCTCCCCGTGATTTGTAGGATACCGAGTTCCCTGCAAGAAGAATTATAAAGAAAAAATAGGCTCAGGGGAACATTTTCATAACGTTTTGTGCCTGAGCGAAGCGAAAGGAATGGATATAAATATGAATGAAACTTTCATGAAGGAGAAGCCGATCTTTCCGCTTCTCCTCGGAATGGGAATGCCCATGGTCCTGTCTATGCTGGTGAATTCTCTTTATAATATAGTAGACAGTTATTTTGTTGCCAGGATCAGTGAGAATGCCATGGAAGCATTGTCTCTGGTATTTCCGATCCAGAACTTCATCAATGCCATGGCGATCGGTTTCGGCGTGGGAATCAACGCTCTGATCGCCACAGCGAGAGGTGCCGGAAAGGAGAATGAAGCGCGCCGGGCAGCGACTCAGGGCGTTGTCCTGTCTGTGATCCACGGGATCCTCCTCGCTGTGATCTGTATCGTTATCATGCCAGGATTCCTTGGAATGTTCACAGGCGATCAGGAGGTCATCCGGTACGGTGTGCGCTACGCATCCGTTGCATTCCTGTTTTCACCAATCATCATGGCAGGATTAGCCTTCGAGAAGATCTTTCAGGCAGTGGGGCGGATGAAGGTCTCCATGATCGCCCTGCTCGGCGGTTGCATCACAAATATTATCCTGGATCCGATTTTAATCTTTGGACTGGCATTCTTTCCGAAAATGGGAATCTCCGGAGCGGCGATCGCCACAGGTGTGGGGCAGCTTATTTCGCTCATAGTTTACCTTGTCTTCTATTTTAAAGGACCGGTTCCGGTAAAGCTGGAAGCAAGGTATAAGATTCCAGGTGGAAATACGATGAAGAAGCTCTACGGGATCGGGATCCCGGCAATCCTTAATCTGGCGCTGCCCTCCGTCATGATTTTTGTGTTAAACGGTCTGCTGGCGCAGTATTCCAGAAGCTATGTGGTCATTCTGGGAATCTACTATAAACTGCAGACTTTCCTCTATTTCCCGGCCAGCGGCATTATCCAGGGGATGCGCCCGGTGATCGGCTACAATTTCGGTGCCGGAGAGCGGGAGAGGGTTGCAAAGATCTACAAGACAACGCTTGCCATGACCGGTGTGATCATGGCGGCGGGTACGCTGCTCTGCCTTACAATCGCCAATACGCTGATCGGAGCCTTTACGGACAATGTGGAGACTATCATAGCGGGCGGCACTGCTCTCCGGATCATCAGCGCCGGATTTATCGTCTCAACGGTCTCCGTAACGGCATCCGGAGCCCTCGAGGGAATCGGCATGGGCGTCCAGTCCCTGGTGATCTCATTGCTCCGCTACATCGTGGTCATCCTTCCATCCGCTTTTATTTTATGTCATTTGTTTGGCGGCGGAGCAGTCTGGAATGCGTTCTGGATCACGGAGTTTTCGGCAGCAGTTGTAGCTGAGATCGTATATCGGGGAACGATAAAGAGGACCATGCCAAAACCACGATAAAATATAGGTTTTTCGGAAAAATTTAATCGAAATTTTGAAGAAAAACGGTTGACACACCCGGCCATGTATAATATAATGTATAACTGTGACATCGGTTGAAAATGCTGTAGCCAAAGCCCCGGAGACAGTATTTTACGATAAAGGAACATTGATTGATTTAGTACAAACAGGAGGTCAACCCATGAAGAGCTTTATGGCTAGTCCAGCAACAATTGAGAGAAAATGGTACGTAGTTGACGCTACAGG
This sequence comes from Pilosibacter fragilis, assembly GCF_032490495.1. NCBI lineage: Bacteria > Bacillati > Bacillota > Clostridia > Eubacteriales > Clostridiaceae > Pilosibacter > Pilosibacter fragilis. Next base: position 200,765 of record NZ_JAVYJB010000004.1, read on the forward strand.
ATATACATTAGGTCGTCTGACATCAGAAGTAGCAAAGATCTTAAGAGGAAAGAACAAACCGATCTACACTCCGCACATCGACTGCGGCGATTACGTGATCGTAACAAACGCTTCCAAGATCAAAGTTACAGGTAAGAAGTTAGACCAGAAGATCTACTACAGCCACTCCGACTATGTAGGCGGAATGAAAGAGACAACTTTAAGAGAAATGCTCGAGAAGAAGCCGGAGAAGGTTATCGAGTTAGCAGTTAAGGGAATGCTCCCGAAGGGACCTTTAGGAAGAAGCATGATCACAAAACTTCACGTTTACGCTGGCCCGGATCACGAGCAGGCAGCACAGAAGCCGGAAGTTTTAGAAATCAAATTTTAATTAGAGGTCTGAAAGGAGGAAATTCATAATGGCTAGCACAAAATATTACGGAACAGGCAGAAGAAAAAAATCTATCGCAAGAGTATATCTTGTACCGGGAACAGGTAAGATCACAATCAACAAGAGAGATATCGATGAGTACCTTGGTCTTGAGACATTAAAGCTCATCGTTCGTCAGCCGTTAGCAGCAACAGAGACAGCTGATAAGTTCGACGTTATCGTTAACGTTCGCGGCGGCGGAGTTTCCGGACAGGCAGGCGCTATCCGTCATGGTATCTCCAGAGCTCTGCTTCACGCAGACATCGAGTACCGTCCGGTATTAAAGAAAGCTGGTTTCTTAACAAGAGATCCGCGTATGAAAGAAAGAAAGAAGTACGGTCTCAAAGCAGCTCGTCGCGCTCCGCAGTTCAGCAAGCGATAATCGACTGCTCAGACTATATCAAAATGGTTCAAAAACCCCGGAAAATCAAGGTTTTCCGGGGCTTTCTTATACCTAAACGGGCTGATATAGTTTGACCTCATTTGACCAAACGAGAGCCATTTTCACTGGAGTTTTAGTGGTTAAATATAGGACGACCGCCAAAAATGGGGTCAAAAAACGGCCTTAGTGGTTAAAAAATAGGACAACCAGAGAGCAATTTCGGGGGTATTTTTGAGGGTGATTTGGCACTCTCAGACACCGGATTTTTCGCTGGAGGGTTTGGCATAATCTGACCAAATCTGAACAATTAAATACGATTCTAATGCAGGCACTCAGTAACAAATAACAGGGTGATTTTTGTCATGGTGGGAAAAGATTCCGGCATCAGGAAGGGCCATCACTTTACATAGCTAAACAGTTTGCGGATGAACGGTTTTGAGCTATGATACTATGGAATCTGTAGGTAATATCTGATAGAAATAGTAAGAACAGCGATATAAATCTGGATTTGGAGGTGTGTTGCAATGCCAGCTTTGAAAGGATTAGAATGGACGTTTGATACAGTTTCGTCTACATATGAGAAGTCACGTCCTGGTTATGTAAAAGAATTGTATCAAACATTGCTTGACTATATTCCTATTAACGAAAATAGCAATGTGGTTGAGGTGGGAAGTGGTGGAGGCCAAGCAACGGCTCCAATTTTAGCAACTGGATGTCAATTGACAGCAGTAGAATGTGGAAAACGATTTTCTGAATTGTTAAAAGATAAATTTAATGAGTATCAAAAATTTTCAGTCATTACAGGTAAATTTGAAGATACAGTGTTTGAGGACAATACCTTTGATTTAGTATTTTCTGCAACTGCCTTTCATTGGGTACCAGAGAAAATCGGATATGAAAAAGTATTTTCTATGCTGAAAAATGGTGGTGCTTTTGCACGTTTTGCGAACCATCCGTATCGTGATAAAGAAAATGTAGAGCTTTCACAAGAAATAGATAAGATTTATGACCTGTATTACAATAAGTATTACAATAAAGAACGTGAAACAATATCTGGATATACGGAACAGCAGGCAAAAGAGATAGCAATGATTGCAAGCAAATATGGTTTTTCAGATATTAGATATGAGTTATTTTATCGAGAACGAGTATTTTCCGCAAATGAATATATTGAACTTCTTGGAACATATTCAAACCATATTGCAATTGAAGAAAGTATAAGAACAGAGTTCTTTGCTAAAATTAAAGAAGCAATTAACAACCATGGTGGTATAATAAAAATCCATGATACTATTGATTTACAATTAGCGAGAAAATGTTAAATTCAAGTTTGTCGGATTGAAATAGGGCTACCGCAATCCCACTGGCTTTAGAGCTGACTTGAAAAAGTAAATTCCAGTGCAAAAGTAAATTCCACCGCTCTTTTAAAAGTTGCTTATAATCTAGTGATTTTTAAGAAGATGTTTGACAGTGTAAACCAACAGGTCGCGGACATATCCGTACAGGTAGGACAGACCCCACAGGGATGGAATGGCAGTATTTTCAATATGATTGAGAATCTGTCAAACTCCATCATGGTGCCGATTGCAGGTGTGATCCTGGCTATCGTTATGACCGTAGACCTGATCCAGATGATTGCAGACAAGAACAACCTGCATGATGTGGATACCTGGATGATTTTCAAGTGGGTGTTCAAATCAGCTGCCGCCATCCTCATTGTCACAAACACATGGAATATCGTGATGGGCGTTTTTGATATGGCGCAGAGCGTGGTGGCGCAGGCGGCAGGGATTATCAATTCGGATGTGGCCGGACGGAATCTGCCGCGTATCGGACAGCCACTACACAAAGACCATCCAGTTTCAGGACATCAACTATCAGCTTTCCCAAAACGAAGATAAGACGGCAATCTTTGAGGGTTGGTGGATTTCCTCAATTATTTTGACAGCTCGATTCATTTCCAGCTGTCTTTTTTGAACCTTGCGGCATCGGAGGAGACCTTTGCTAACTCCATTTCAATCCCGCACAAAGGTTATTCCAGCGTCTTTCCATTCCTTAAGATGGGCGCGGACTGCTGCCTCGCAGACACCATCTTTATGAAGTGCCACTGCTGCTTTATAATTGATTCCGTCCATGATTACATGGGCATGACATTCTCCGAACATTGCTTTCGCCTTCTTTTTCTATCTGTTTTTCCAGTTATGCATTTTTTTCAAAAGAAATAAAGACAAGGGAACTGATGAACAACATATACGGGTAAAACAACCTTGGCAGAATATCAAATGCACTGACTGTCTCACCCAGGCCGGAAGCCGCTGAGATGGCAACCAGCATCTGTGCTCCATAAGGAAGAATTCCCTGAAAGATACAGGAAAATGTATCCAGAATAGATGCTGCTTTCTTATTGCTGATTCCGTAGTTTCCTGACATTTCTTTTGCAATTGGATTTGCCATAACAATTGCGACTGTATTATTCGCCGTTGCAATATCCATCAGACCTACCAACAGACCCATGCCAAGGAGTCCGCCTTTTCTCCCTTTAAACACTTTTTTTATCCAATATAGCAGAGCAGCAAATCCACCATATTCTTTGATCAGTGCACAGATAGACGCTACCAGAATGGCAACCATGCTGGTTTCAAACATGCCTGCTGCCCCGTCTCCCATATTTCCAAGCAAATCCGTCGGCACGATCATCCCTGTCGCAATCATGATGATGGAGCCACTTATGATTCCTGTAATCAGTACCAGGAACACATTTAAGCCAAGAATACCTCCCGCCAGTACCAGTATATAAGGAATGGCCTGTATCAGATGATATTCTTCCTGCACAACTCCGCCACTGTAATTTTTCACAGACAGACTGTAAATAATCACCAGACTGACAATTGCTGCCGGAAGTGCAATGAAAAAGTTTTCCTTAAATTTATCTGTCATCTTACAACCCTGTCCATTACATGCGGCAATTGTCGTATCAGAGATAAAGGACAGATTATCCCCAAACATTGCACCACCCATGACTGTCGCAATACAAAGCGGCAGGTCAAACCCCGATGCTCGCGACACGGCTATTCCAATCGGGGTAATTAAAGTAATGGTTCCTACGGAAGTCCCCATTGCAAGTGATACAAAACAACTTACTACAAAAAGCACCACAACCGCGAACTGAGGCGGTATCAGTGACAGAATAAAATATGCCACACTGTTTGCTGATGTTCTTCCAACAACACCCACAAAAATTCCAGCCAGCATAAATATAATGATCATGGTAATAATGTTCGGATCGCTGATTCCAACTCCCATTATTTTCAGTTTATCATTCAGGCTTAATTTCCGGTTTTGCAGACATGCAACAAGCAGTGCAAGCAAAAATATAATCACAACAGGAATTTTGTAAAATCCCATCTCGATATTCAGGCCATATTCAAACAGAATCCCCAGTCCCAGATATAAAACCACAAACACCGCGATAGGCAATAAGGCTTTTGCGTTTCTTTTTTCCATTTCTTAATCCCTCTCAACCCCTTTTATTTATCCCAAACTATACCATGCCATGATACCGCAAATGCCTTAAAAAATCAATGACCCTACTTCCAGTGAATCACTGCTTCCACCGAATCCGTATACTGATCATCAGTGATGGACTTGTAACGGGAGTCGTCATACCAGTCGGTGAAACCGTTGTCAATTTTGTAAATATTTCCAGTTTCAGTGTCCACGATGCGCTCGTAACCCAGGGTAGCGTCACTCTGTTTCTGGCTCATAATATCCTGGCTCCGGTTCCGGTTTTCCCAGGAAGACATGATGCTGTCGGACATCTCACTGGCTGACTGGCTGAGAGACTGGGAGGTAGAGGCCGCCTGATTGCTCTGGGACATGGCAAAGCTCTGGAACTCCGGCGTATAATTAAGACTGCTGAGAACTTTATTCAAAGTAGGCTGCCAGTCCTGAAAGCTTCCCTTTTCTGCACTGAGGACTGTCAGATTATAGACAGAATAATATCCCATTCCCGTGCCCATGGCAAAGGGAACCACATCCGCCGTGAACATTCCTTCTCCCGTTGTGCCATTCTGTGTAAAATCCGCCCGAAGAATGGAGGGGGAAATAGCAACGCTGCTCATTCCCTGAGTACTTTCAAAGCTCTCTGTCACAGAAAAATCTGCAATGTACGGTGTCTGAATATCCGCATAGTCAGCAGTTGCATTCATTGCGTCTGCAAACTGTGGGAATATTTCAAAGACTCCCTGTGTCGATACATTCATAAGAATGGGACATTTTCCAAACAAATCACTGGAAAGCGCCATCATCGCCCGGGAATTTTCATCTGAAAATAATGGTTCCATTTTTAGCATAAAGAAAATCTGATTTACCGGATTCTCCGGATCAAAAACATGAATTGCATGAAACATACCGGTGTACATGGCAGAAGATTTCACGCTCCAGCCTTCCGGAATATTCATACTGAATTCTGTACAGCTATAAGGCACCAGCTCCTGAGCAGACGCCAGCGGAACGACTGTCCAGCTGTCCTCTACCGATGCTGCTGTGCTGGAGGCTGTTTGCTCACCCTCTTCTTCATCCGGTGCAGTCACAGCTGCTACGCTTCCTGGCCGTTCAAATACCATCTCTGTATCGGCATTTGCCAGCATCAGCACACCGTCCTCCAGGAGATCCAGAGTCATGGCAGTTCCCATCTCTTCCAGATCCTCCTTGCCGACAGTCATACCGTTATAGGTCACGCTCACAAGCTCCCATGTTCCTGCCGCAGTGTCTGCGGCAGCAGTCGTTACAGTATCCACTGCGGCATCCGTTCCCACATTTGATACGCCCTGTCGGCGTTGCTGCGAAAATGCGGTTGCCACAGGAAAGGACAAGCACATTTGAAGCAGCAGGAAAACAGGGCTGTGATTGTGTGGCGTAGAGCCGCAAGCGCAGGGCTGGTTTCGTCAGCAAACAGGGCGTATATGAAAACCCCCGTCCCTCGTCCTACGCCGAACTTGTGGACACACTCCCGCAAAAATTGAAATGATCGAGAAGCCATTTTAGGGCTTTCCCGCCTTGATTACCCATCAGCAAAGGCGGGTGGTACTGTCAACGGCGGCGCAATTTTTGCGCCGTTCATCTTGAACGTTGACTGGCTCGGCTGACTTTGCTATGTTATAGCTTCAAAGCATTTTGGGGACATTTTTCCACGCATTTCATGCACAAAATACATTCTGTTGCGTTTTTCTTATTTCGGGAATTGCATGGAACTTCTACATTCATTGGACATATCTTTTCACACTTTCCGCACGAAATACATTTCTTCTTGTCGACTTTGATGCGAAAAAGCGAAAAATAACTCATCGGTTTCAAAAAAACTGTAATTGGGCAAATATATTTGCAAAAAGCTCTGTTATCTTTACATTTGTAGGCTATAGCAATTCCAACGGCATAGTAGAGAATATTTCCAATGATGAAGCTCCGCCACATAATTTCCTCTTTGTTTGGGACTTTAAGAATAAAGAGCAGACTCACAAATACGAGAGAAGCTCCGAAAACAAAATAGCGGATCATTCCCCATTGCTTGCGTGGACTGGAAGGTTCCTTGAACGGAAGCAAATCTAAAACCATTGCTGTCCAACAAGCATAACCACACCACCCACGCCCAAATAGCAAAGGACCAAATATTTTTGCAACAACATAATGAATTGTAGCGGCTTCAAATACACCGAGGAAAAGATAATACCAGAAGCCCTCTATCTGCATATTTTCTCGACAAAGAAACCCCAGATACACAATCATATACAGACCAACAGCAAATTGTACTACATTCCGGGCATATTTTTTCTTCTTCCCATATAATACCAATCCAACAGCAATCGCAGTGCCAATATACGAGAAATTGAAAAGATAGAATATATTATCTAACGCAAACCATAATGTCACCGCAATCACTTCAAAAACGAGCCACATAACAAACGGCGGTAAATATTTTCTAATCAACATTTGATTCCTCCGCTTGTTCCATCATCTTTTTTGCAAGTGTTTGAAACTGCTTGATGGTTTCCTCGTCCATCGGAAGAAGCTGCCCAATCTGTCCGGCAATCATAGCAGTTACATCGTCTATACTGTTTTTTAACAGATTGACATTGCACTCTTGCACGCCGGTCAGGTTGGATACGCTTTTTTGTACCCTAGCTTGGCAGGCCGCACAAGTCATGCCTGTGACATTGTACTTTTCCTGCATATTGAAACCTCCTTCTCTGGAAAGTGGAATACCCATACGGGATATAGGTCTCTCCGGTTCTCAGTATAGTCCCGCAAGGAGGTTCTGTATTTCCCGTTCAGAAGAATTTTTGTCCCAAATGGAAGCGTTTCTGAAAGTCGATCCGTCATAAACGCTGCAAGGGCATCCCTTCCAACTTCATGTGATATTGTTCCAGCACATCTTTCAGCGTGATCTCTTGCATTCTTTGTTCCGCTGTTTTTTGAATGTCCAAGTAAAAATCCCGCAGCACCAGTTGGATATTTATACCCACGCCACAGGCAGGATTGGTGTGGATGTCCTGATGGAGCAGGGGCTTGTTGCCCTCCACTGCCCGATAGGCATCCAGCAGAGTGATTTTCTCCGGATCACGAGCCAGAGCGGGTCGGGGATGTCCCTTCACACTGACCAGCAGCCCTCCTTTACGCAGGGCGGACATGAGCTGGCGCACATAGGCAGGATTCGTCTGAATGCTCTCTGCCAGCTTGTTACTGGTCAGGTCGCAGTCTGGGTACAGAGCAATAAAAGCCAGAATATGAACAGCATCGCTAAGGCGGGTGGGATATTTCATGGACTGATCTCCTTTTTTCTTTGATGTTATTTTTATTATAACAGCATATTGACAGCAACGCAAGAGGATGCTAAAATGATTTGAAGTAAGAATAAAAATAACACCCACTCGAAAGGAATGGTGACAATGAACTTCTATGATGATTTGGTCATGCAGACCCAGATGAATTATTCCAGGCACTATCCTATCTATGCTTCCGGCAGTACGCCTTATCAGCTGACTGACAAAAAGCCGCTGCCGTATAGCGAACAGATCCATCGTTTGGTACAGGAGGTAAAGGAAGCTGACTGTGTGGTAGTGGGCGGGGCCTCCGGTCTGTCCGCTGCCGGTGGCGGAGATTTTTACTACGAGGACAACGACTCCTACCGGAAATACTTCCGGCCTTTTGCGGAGAAGTACCACTTCAAAGGTGCTTTTGCAGGGATGATGCATCCCTGGAAGACAAGGGAAGAGTATTGGGGGTATCTCGCCACATTCCTTCACACCACCCAGACCGCACCTGTGCGTCATCCTTATCTGAATTTAGACGCTTTGCTGAAAGGCAAGGACTTCTTCATCCTCACCACCAACCAGGATACCCAGTTTGTCAAACTCTACCCGGAGGAGAAGGTGGCAGAGATCCAGGGGGATCACCGGTTCTTCCAGTGTGCTGCCTGCTGCACCGATGACACCTGGGATGCGGTAAAGCCAGTGGCTGATATGGTGGCCGCTATGGGGGATGGCACGAAGATTCCCATCGATCTCATTCCCCGGTGCCCTCACTGCGGCGGTGAGGCATTCCCCTGGGTGCGGGGATATGGAAATTTCCTGCAAGGAAAGAAATACGAAGAACAGTACGAAAAAATTTCTCGCTATGTGCTGGAACACAAAGACAGTAAGATTCTGTTTCTGGAACTGGGCGTTGGCCGAATGACTCCCATGTTTATCCAGGAGCCTTTCTGGAACCTGACCCTCAGTTTCCCCCATGCCCGGTATATCGGCGTCAACGACAAGTATGACTTCCTGCCCAAGCAGTTGGAGGACAAGGGCATGACCATTGTGGCCGACATTGCTCAAGTGCTGCGGGATGCACGGGACACCATGGGCAGTGGAGATAACGATCAATGAAGGTTGGAAACCAAGCGGTGCTTCAGGAACTTGCCGAGCGTATTGCTCAAGCAGATGCCGTTGTGATCGGAGGAGGCTCCGGCCTGTCAAGCGCAGCTGGATACGACCACTACCATTGGTCCCCGGCACTTTCGGAGGCATTGGCTCCCTTTCGGGAACAGTATGGATTTACCTCCCCACTGGCTGGATTCTACCATTGCTTTTCCAGCTATGGGGAACAGTGGGGATATTATAGTCAATATATCCGCTTCATGTGGGAGGCCCCCACGGGGCAGCCATATCTGGACCTGCAGGCACTTGTTGCGGACAAACCTGCTTTTGTGTTGACCACGAATGTGGATCAGCAGTTTTTTCGGGTATTTCCCCAGAAACAAATTTGCGCCTTTCAGGGAGACTTTAGCTACTGCCAATGCAGTCAGCCCTGCCGGGATGATATTTGGGAAAACCGCGAGCTGGTGAAGGAGCTGACTGGTTGCTTGGCAGGTGTTCGCCTGCCGGAGGAAGCTGTTCCTCGCTGCCCGGATTGCGGGCGGGTGCTGGTGCCTTGGGTACGAGATGATACCTTCCTGGAGGGAACCTTCTGGCAGGATAGTCTGCACCGCTACCATAGATTCCTGCGACGCTGGATAATGGATCAGTCCGACAAAAAAGTCCTGCTGTTGGAACTTGGCGTGGGTGAGATGACGCCCAGTATCATCAAACTACCCTTCTGGGAACTTACTGCCAAAAACGAAAACGTCTTTTATGCATGTCTTAATCGAGAGTCATCTCATAGGCCAGAGCATCTGCGGGGACGCAGCCTGTATCTGCAAGGAGATTTGACGGAAACTCTAGCTGCCCTCCGGCAGGAGCGATCCATCGCAGCAACCATAAAATAGAAAGGGGCGAACGAATATGATAGATTGGAACCCTATTGCGGAAAAATTCAGAGAAGCGGACGCTATCTTGATCGGGGCCAGTAACGGCCTGTCCATCACCGAAGGATTGCATTTGTTTGCAGATAATGCAGCCTTTGATGAATTGTTTGGAGATTTCAAACAAAAATACGGATTACATTGTATTTTGCAGGGCATGATGGCTGGATGGCCCAGCGAGGAGGAAAAATGGGCCTTCTGGGCCCGGCTCGTCCATCATTACTGCGGGCAGTACCAGCCTACGCCGGTGATGAACGATTTGAAGGCCATTGTGGGAGAGAAAGATTACTTTGTCGTCACATCAAACGGAGAAGGTCACTTTGAACTGTGTGGCTTCGATCCGACGAAAATCTATGAGATTGAGGGCAACTGGTTTACGATGCAGTGTGCCCGCCCCTGCCACGACACCCTCTATCCTAGTCTGGAGGTGGCCGAAAAATTATCGGCTGCCGAACAGGTCGGCCATGTGCCTACAGAATTGGTGCCGCGCTGTCCCAAGTGCGGCGGTCCCATGGAGATCCACATGGGTGCGGGTCAGAGAATGATTCCGGATACCGCTGCCCAGGCACGGTTCCAAAACTTTCTGAAAATCTACCACGGGAAGAAACTGGTGGTTTTGGAGCTGGGCATTGGCTGGCGCAATCAGCTGATCAAGGCCCCGATGATGCGCCTGGTGGCCAGCGAGCCAAACGCCACTTATGTGACCCTCAATCTTGGTGAGATCTACATTACGGACAATATCAAAGAAAAGTCCTTCGGTCTGGACGGGCGACTGGATGAGCTGCTGCCTGCTCTCCGGGAGGCGTGCGAGGCATGAAGTTTGTGGGGACCGTAATCATCTATGCCTATTTGCAGGCGGTGGGAGTTATCAACTCTCATGAATCAGGTTGCTTCCTGAATCCTTTGCAGCAGTAGAAAATGCAGAAAATAAAACGCCGGGAAGTTGACTCAAATTGTCAATGCCTCCCGGCTATTATCTTGCAGATTAATATAGTTAGAATCATGGTATATATTTCATTCCCCATTGAGAAATGGCGTAAAAGACCGGCAACAGATCCCGTCCTTTCTCGGTGAGGGAGTATTCCACCCGTAGGGGCATTTCATTATATTGGATGCGCTGGATCAATTCATCCGATTCCAGCTCCTTCAGGGCGTTGGTCAGAGCTGTGTTGGTGATGGGCTTGAGAACTTTTTTCAGTTCCCCAAACCGCATGGGACACTTGATGCATAGTTCATAGAGAATTTGGAGTTTCCATTTGCCCTGCAGCATTTGAACCACCGGCGTGACCGGGCAGTTTCCATCATCGGTTAGAATGACACTGCCAACCTTTTCTTTGAATTCTTCATAAGTCATGATTGGATTTTTCCTCGTCTTTTGCAGTATATTTTTTGACACCAGGTACAAATAATTTGCGTACTTGAACAAAAATTGCTATTAGGTATAATAAATATATCACTAGTTGGCCGAGCAGTCAACGACTGAAATTTCTTAGAAAGGTCTGAATGACATGAAAGAACTGAACATTATGGAGGCTACTGTTCTGACCTCCCCCAATCCGCTGACACTGATCTGCTCTAAAAAGGAGGACGGTTCTACGAACCTGGCTCCCATTTGCTTTGTGTCTTACCTCTCCTTCAACCCACCCATGGTGGGCTTCGCCACTGGAAAACAGTCCCACACCGGTAAGCAGGTACGAGAGACCGGAAAGGTGATTGTCACCGTTCCTGGCGAGAGTCTTGCCCAGACGGTGATGGCCTGCGGAGCGTCTACCGGTGCCAAGACCGACAAGGTGGCCGCCAACAACATCGAGATGATGGCTGTGGAGGGCAGTGACATCCAGATTCCGGTGGATACTCGTCTGGCGATGGTGGCCACCCTGCAGCAGTCGGTGGAAGTTGGCGACCATATCCTGCACATCTGTCAGGTGGACAAGTTCCTGGGCGATGAGGACAAGAAGGGGCTGTATGCCTGGAACGGCTTCGGGAAAGTTGCGCCTGCGGTAGAAGGCTAAATCTCAAAACGGAAAGGAGGCGTTAGCGGTGACTGTTTGTATTAAAGACTGTATTCAGAACATGAATCTGGTGATCGGCTGTACTATTGGTTGCAGCTACTGCTATGCCAGAAACAATGTCCGCCGGTTTCACATGATCGATGACTTTGAAAAGCCGGAGTTTTTTCCCAATAAGCTGCGGCTGATGGAGAAAAAGCGCCCACAGAATTTTCTGCTCACCGGCATGAGCGATTTTTCCCACTGGAAGCCAGAGTGGCGGGAACAGATATTTGCCAAGATGACTGAAAATCCACAGCACCAATATCTGTTTTTGACCAAGCGACCGGAGGATATTGTGTTTTCCACTACCCTGGAGAATGCTTGGTTTGGTGTAACTGTTACCTCCAGTAAAGAGAAAAACCGTATCCGGACTTTGCGGGAGCATATCCATGGCGGACACTATCATGTGACCTTTGAACCTATGTTTGATGATGTTGGTATGGTGGACCTTACCGGAATTGAGTGGATCGTCATTGGGACTGAGACCGGACATAGGAAGGGCAAATCTATATCGAAACCGGAATGGGTGTGGAACCTGACACATCAGGCCCATGCGCTTGGCATCCCTGTATTCATGAAGGAAGATCTACTTCCTATCATGGGAGAAACACATATGGTACAAGAATTTCCCCCGGCTTTTTACCGGGTATTGGAGGAACAGAAGACATGGCGGAAGTGAAAGATAGCAGCATTCTGATTCAGGATGTAGAAACCAAAAATATTATGACAAAATCCAACCTGCCGGTGGGCGGCTATTCCGTCAATCCTTATGTGGGCTGTACCCATGGCTGCAAATACTGCTACGCCTCGTTTATGAAGCGATTTACCGGGCACACCGAACCGTGGGGTACATTCCTGGATGTGAAGCATTGGCCGGCAATCAAAAATCCGCAAAAGTACAAAGGGCAGCGCATAGTCATCGGTTCTGTGACCGATGGCTATCTGCCCCAGGAGGCTCAGTTTCAGAACACCCGAAAGCTTCTTGAGCAGCTTCGGGGCAGCGAGGCGGAAATTCTCATCTGTACCAAGTCAGACTTGGTAATCCGTGATATCGACCTTCTGAAAGAACTGGGAAAGGTCACGATTTCCTGGTCGATCAATACGCTGGACGAGGATTTCAAAAACGATATGGACCATGCCGTCAGCATCAAGCGGCGGCTGGATGCCATGAAGCAGGTTTATGACGCAGGTATCCGCACCGTGTGCTTTATCGCACCGGTTTTTCCCGGTATCACGGATTTTGAGGCTATCTTCCATCAGGTCAGAAACCAATGCGACCTGATATGGTTAGAAAATCTAAACCTGCGAGGCGGATTCAAAAAAGACATCATGGACTATATTTGTAAAAAATATCCTGACTTGGTTCCGCTGTACGACGCTATCTACAACAAGAGAGACAGAAGCTACTTCCGTGGTTTGGAGGATCAAGCGGAACGGCTGGCGAAAGAAAACAGCTGTCCCTTCGTGGACAACGAGCTGCCCTACGGTCGGGCAGAGCCTGGGCACCCGGTCATTGTGGATTACTTTTACCATGAGGAAGTGCGTGGCTCGGAAAACACCGGGCGACGCAACCACAAAAAATAATTTGTGAAATAAAAGGGTTCTGACATGGAGCTGTGCTTCAATGTCAGAACCTTTTTTTCAGCCCATTTGGAGGCTTCTGTCCGCTTTACTAAACCGACATGAGCATAAACGACAGCGTCCCGGTTCATAATGATTGGGACGCTGCTTATTATATCATTGTATTATGCGAACTCATTCCTCGAACAGATACAGAAGATATCCGTAACCCTCTGCTTTCATCTTTGCGTAAGGCACAAAGCGCAGGGCCGCACTGTTGATGCAGTAGCGCACGCCATTGGGGGACTCCGGATCGCCGGTGAACACATGACCAAGGTGAGAATTTCCGGAACGGCTTCTGACCTCTGTACGGCGCATGCCGTGGCTCAGGTCCTCCAGTTCCACCACGGCAGGCTCTTCAATGGGCTTTGCGAAAGCCGGCCAGCCGCAGCCGCTCTCGTACTTATCCGTGGAGGAAAAGAGCGGCTCGCCGGTGACGACATCCACATAGATGCCCTTTTCAAACTTATCCCAGAACTCGCCTGTGAAAGCGCGCTCTGTGCCGCTCTCCTGCGTAACACGGTACTGCTCCGCCGTCAGCTTGTCCCGGATGGATTCCGCCGCGGGCTTCTGATAGTCGCCCGGATCGATGCGCAGCCGGGAAAACAGCTCCATCTCCGCGCGCGGGATGTGGCAGTAGCCGTTCGGGTTCTTTTCGAGGTAGTTCTGGTGGTACTCCTCGGCGGGGTAATAGTTCTTGAGTGGACCTATCTCCACGAAGAACTTTTCACTGCGTCCCCGCTCGATTTCCGCGATGCGCTCCACCGTTTCCTCCGCGCTTTCGTTGGTGTAATAGACACCGGTCTGATACTGACTGCCCCGGTCGTTGCCCTGCCGGTTCTCCACCGTGGGGTCGATCACATAGAAGTAGGCCAGCAGCAGGGCGTCGAGACTCACCTGTCCGGGGTCATACTCCACCCGCACGGTCTCCCGGAAACCGGTGTTCCCTTTGCAGACGGTCTTGTAATCGGCATCCGCCTCGCAGGTGCCGTTGGCATAGCCGCTCTCGGCATCAATGACGCCGGGGATGGACTGCATCAGCTGTTCCATTCCCCAGAAGCAGCCGCCCGCCAGATATATGACATTTTCCGTGGTATCCATATACATGCTTCCTTCACCAGACATATCAGAGGGCTGTCCGGTCATTTCCTTCTCGTCCGTTTTCTGCGGCATATTTTTCTGCCCGGCGGCGCAGCCGCTCAGCAGCAGTACCGCGGTGAGCAGAAGCGGCAATACTCTCCGATACATGGTGTATCCTCCTTCCTGAGAAGATAAATTCGTTTGTCAGCCCATATCGGCGGCAAGAGCCTGGTCGATGAGCTTTTGCAGCGTCTCCGCCTGCTTCTTTTCCGTGATGGCGCCCACGATGGGTTCACCCACGATATTGCCGCTGCGGTCGACCACATAGGTGGTAGGATAGGCAAAGATGTTGGAGGTAAACTTTCCCGCCTCACCGTCGGAGTCAAAATACACATTCTGATAGGTGGCGCCCTTCTTGGCAAGCACATCCTTCGCCTCGGAAATTGCCGTTTCGTCGCCGTCCAGCGTGAAGGTGTTAACGCCGATGAGGGAGCCGCCCTTCTCTGCCAGTTCCTTGTTCAGCGCATCCAGCTCGGAAAGCTCGCCTACGCAGGGATTGCAGGTGGTGAACCAGAAATTCACCACGGTGACGGCGTTGGCGGAGAACAGCTCGTCGCTCTTCACCGTGTTGCCATCCAGGTCCTTGCCCTCAAAGACAGGGAATTTCTGCATGCTGCCGTCATCAGGCGGCGTGGTCATGTCGCTGCCCGCGGGCACGCTCATAGCGCCATCCATGGATTTCTGCATGATCTCGGGATACTTATCTTCCAACTCGGTCAGCCTGTTTTCAATATTGCTGATCTCCGTGGCTGACTCCTTCAGCCACTCATACTCCTTGTCGGTGAACTGCTCTTTAGCAGCCTCGACGGTATCCAGCAGGAAGTCGCCGTAGTTTTTCCCGTCCTCGATCATGGCCATGCCCTTGTCAGCCTCCACAAAGACCTTTTCCCACAGCTCGGCATTTTCCGACAGGATCGCGTTCTCCTGCTCCAGCAGCTCCTTGTGCAGGGCGAGCGCCTCATCGGCGTTTTTCGGCTCGCCAGTCATGGCGGAGCCGTTGCCGCTCATGTCGCCCATCTTGTCATTGTTCTTCATGCCGCAGGCCGCCAGGGCCAGCACCATCAGCACGGCAAAAGCCAGTGCAAAAATTCTCTTCCTGTTCATTTTGATTCCTCCATCGTTGTTTTCTTTGTTGTTTCTTTCCCGTTGCCGAAGCCGTAGCGGAAGCACACGGCGCTCGTCGGACAGGCGTGGATGCACATTCCGCAGCGGATGCACTCGGTATGGTTGGGCGTTTTCGTCACATCCACATCCATCTTGCAGGCTCTGGCGCATTTCCCGCAGGAAACGCACTTATTCTTATCCACCTTCATCTGGAAGAGGGACACCCGATTGAACAGCGCGTAGAACGCGCCCAGCGGGCAGAGCCACTTGCAGAACGGTCGGTAGAACAGTACGCTCAGCGCAATCACCGACAGCAGGATGCTGAATTTCCATGTAAACAGCTTGCCCAGCGCCGCCCGGATGCCGGAATTGGCAAGGGACAGTGGGATGGCTCCCTCCAGCACGCCTTGGGGGCAGAGGTATTTGCAGAAGAACGGGTCTCCCATGCCAACATCGTTCACAAGGAACGCCGGCAGCAGGAAAACCATCACCAGCAGGACAGCGTATTTCAGGTATGTCAGCGGCTTCAGCCTCTTTGTGGAAAGCTTCTTAGTGGGGATTTTGTGCAGCAGCTCCTGAACCCAGCCGAAGGGGCATAGAAAGCCGCAGATAAAGCGCCCCAGCAGCACGCCCAGCAGAATGAGAAAGCCTGTGATATAGTAGGAGAAGCTGAACTTGGAAGACCCCACCACAGCCTGAAACGCCCCAATGGGGCAGGCCCCGGACGCCGCAGGACAGGAGTAGCAGTTCAGCCCCGGCACGCAGACGGTCTTCCCCGCCCCCTGATACAGTCCGCCCTTGAGAAAGTTCGGCAGGTGCAGGTTGGTCAGCAGCGTCGCCCCCGCCTGAATCCAGCCCCGGAAGCGGGACATGGTCTGTGAAACGCCTGAAAACTTTTTACCCAATTCCCACACACTCCAGACATAATTTGATTGCTTTGCTCAGCACTGTCGCCGCCTCGCCCCGCCAGACACCGAAGCACAGCATGGCGGCTCCGGCCATCAGCAGCACGATCTGCGCCGCTGCCTTTTTCCTACAGCTCATTTTTCATCACCCTTTCCGATTTTCTGCCCCTATCATAGCGTGAGAGAGTTAAAGTCTCTGTTAAGAACGAAAACTTAACGCAAACCTTATCTGTTTTTGCTATAATGAAAGCAACACAAAAATGAAGAAATAAAAAGGAGGGCTCTTATGCACCTTTTAGTAATTGAAGATGAACGCGCCCTGTGCGAGACCATCGTTCGCAGCCTGCGGCGGCTGGCCTACAGCGTGGACTACTGTTATGACGGCGAAAAGGCGCTGGCGCTTCTGGGCGTGGAACGATACGATCTGGTGCTTCTTGATCTGAATCTGCCGAAAAAAGACGGCATGACGGTGCTGCGCACCCTGCGGCAGACCGACCGGGAGACGCGGGTGCTGATCCTCTCTGCCCGCAGCGAAGTGGAGGACAAGGTGCAGGGGCTGGATGCCGGGGCGAACGACTATCTCGCAAAGCCCTTCCACCTCGCCGAGCTGGAGGCCCGCATCCGCAGCCTGACATTGCGTCAGTTCACCCAGCAGGATGTGCTGCTAAGCTGCGGAGGCCTGACCTTTGACACCCGCTCCCGTACCGCCACCGTCAACGGGCAGACGCTGACGCTCACCCGGAAGGAAACGGGGATACTCGAATACCTGATGGTGCATCAGGGGCGGCCCGTGAGTCAGGAGGAGCTGATGGATCACGTTTGGGACAACAGCGTGGACAGCTTCAGCAATTCCATTCGCGTCCACATCTCCGCCCTGCGCAAAAAGCTCCGCGCCGTGCTGGGCTATGACCCCATCCGCAACCGCATCGGCGAGGGCTATCTGATGGGAGGCGAGGAAGCATGAAGCGTCTTTCTTTGCAGTGGCGCATCACGCTGATGACCGTCCTGCTCATCGGCATCACCTGCGTGGCCATGAATTTGCTGCTGTGCTCCTCCGGTGTGTACTATATGGATACCATTGCGGACAGCTTACAAGGCGGCACGGTGATCCTGAATGATGGCGGAGCGGCGAGCTTTGATCCGCAGCTCATAGCGCCCAACGAGGAGTTGACCATCGTCGTCGATGGGGTGCAGGGGCGCTTCCGCACCACCAACTGGTACATCACGACGGCGGTAACGCTGCTCAGCGGCATCCTCGCCTATTTCGTCAGCGGACGCGCTCTCAAGCCCCTGCGCAGCTTTACCTCGCAGGTGGAGCAGGTGCAGCTGAACAATCTTGCCGATATGAGGATCGATGAAGACGCTATTTCGGAGTTCCGGCAGCTGAGCCGCTCGTTCAACCAGATGCTGGAGCGGCTGAACAACGCCTTTTCCGCCCAGCGGCAGTTCACCGGCAACGCCGCCCACGAGCTGCGCACGCCACTGGCACTAATGCAGGCGCAGTTGGAGCTGTTTTCCGCGGAGCATCCTGATGTGCGACCGGAGACGGCGGAGTTCCTCACGCTTTTGCGTGAGCAGACGGAACGGCTGATACAGTTGACCAGGACACTGCTGGAGATGAGCAATCTGCGGCAGGTGGAGCGGAACGAGCGGATCCAGCTCGCTCCCATGATCGAGGAGATCTTCACAGATCTTGCGCCGCTCTCAGATAAGCTCGGCGTCACGCTGACGGCGGAGGGCGACGGCATTATGACCGGCAGCGATGCACTGATCTACCGGCTGATCTTCAACCTGACGGAGAATGCTGTCAAGTACAACCGGCCGGGCGGCTCGGTACGGGTTTCTGTCACTCAGGAGTTGGAAAAGCTCCTGCTCCGCGTCTCCGACACCGGCTGCGGCATCCCGGAGGTGTATCAGCGCAGTATCTTCCAGCCCTTCTTCCGGGTGGACAAGTCTCGCAGCCGGGAATACGGTGGCGCAGGACTGGGGCTCTCACTGGTATGGGAGATCGCCGACCTCCACGGCGGCTCCGTTTGGGTGGAGAAAAGTTCGGAGAAGGGCACTACCATTGCGGTGGGGTTGCCAACGCAACAATCAACGAAGCCTTAAAACCCTTTTATTCGTTTTTCGCCGCTTCGCTTGCCGCCCTGCTGCGTTCCTCTCCGTATGGGGCGGTCAGCCTGTTTTTGAGGTCGGTGTTGTGATATAATGCGTTTTTTCCGGCTCTACACAGGAATCAGCGAGCTTCGTCCCTCGTGACCGCTTTTTCTCTGAGCGGATGGAAGAATCGCCACAGATTATTACGCTGAATTACATGAAGAGGCACTCCAGCTGCCGGAGGATGCTGGTGACGAGGACGAAGAAGTGGATGTCAACGAGGACTACGAAGCAGAATCGGACGATGAACCTGTCTGATTAAGGCAGTGTTGACCTGTGGGGCGGCTGAGAGGCCGTCCCTTTTACATAGCTAAATGGTTTGTGAATGAACTATTTTGAGCTATGAAGCTATGGAATCGGTAGGTGATATCTGGTAAAATAGGAGGTAAGAACAGCGATGCAAATCGGAATTTGAGGAGGTGTTCATATGAAGAGAGCATTGCTTTTTATTTTCATGACGGTTTGTGTATTAGGAATGTCCGCCTGCAGCAGCAAAGACGCCATGCCAGAAACATCAGATTCTACCAGCAATCCGGTTCAGAATACAGATATCAGTAATCTGAATGGAGGAAAAATCTGGTCTGAACAAGATATTGTGTCGATGTTCTCTCTTGTGCAAGAAACAGATTGGGAATACATAGACTGTGTTTTAATTCCAGATCATGCTAGTGACCGTGTTGGTGCAGTACTCTTCCGGAACGATAAGGAGCAAACAAGCAATGTTGCGTTCTTTGATGCAGACGGATACTTTCAACAGTATGGCACATATGCAAGAATGTCTGACGAACCTGATTTTCAGTATCTCGGAGGTGGTGCGGTAACATTTAGGCTGGAAACAGAAGATGGTATAATCTATAACTACACGATCACAATCTCGATCGATGACAGTAATGTGAATTTTAAAGCGGAAGATGATTTGCCAAAATAAATTCAAGTTTGACGGAGTAATGGATATGAAAATCCGAGAAGTGAACGAAAATAAAAAGCAATTTATATCATTATTGTTATTAGCTGATGAACAGGAGAGCATGGTTGATCACTATCTTGAAAAAGGTACTATGTATGTACTTGAAGATGGTAATGTAAAAGCTGAATGTGTTGTCACCGATGAAGGTAACGAAATACTTGAAATCAAGAATATCGCAGTCGATCCGGAAAATCAGGGAAAGGGCTATGGGAAAGCATTGATTGACTTCCTTGCAAGTAAATATGCAGATGAATATTCTATTTTGCAGGTTGGAACAGGTGACAGCCCGTTAACCATACCGTTTTATGAAAAATGCGGATTTGTCCGCTCTCACAATATTCCGAATTTCTTTACGGACAATTATGACCACCCAATTTATGAGGGCGGTGTACAGTTGATAGATATGATATATTTGCAAAGATGTTTATAACTTCCAGTTTTATTGACCAAGAAATCAAGGAGGATTCATTATGAGTGAGAAAACAGAGATTACTTTCATGCAAACAAGATTAATCCGGCTTGCTTCAGAAGAGTGGCATTTACCTGTTGAACAGATTATACACTTGTTTAAAGAGGTTGATGTACTTGGATATATAGAAAAATGTTATGGGATTTTTCATTGTGAAGGCGATGAAGCTGTGCTTGAAGATATTACTGAATTTTTGCAAGGAAAGGGGATAGAGATTAGTGCTTGAGTTAAAAGCTGGATTTGTTCTCTATCATGGAAGCTATTGTGAAGTAAAAGAGCCAGATCTTGTCAAATGTGCAAAGAGAAAAGATTTTGGGTAGGGATTTTATTTAACCACATCCAAGGAGCAGGCAGAAAGTTTTCTAAGAACCTCAATAGCCAAAGCAATCGCAACAGGAACAATTGAAGAGGGACAGAAGTTCGTATATATTTCGACTTTTGAATTCAAACTTTCAGGAAATCTTGCAATGCATATTTTTGAAAATGCAGATGTAGACTGGTTACATTGTATTGCAGCTCATCGAAAGAAAAAATGTTCATCGAACAGATTATGATGTTGACTTTTATGTAACAGGCTCCAATTCCAGAATGATGTCTTCGGAAATAGCGACTTACCTGACCGGACGATATGTTTCCTTTCGGATCTATACGCTTTCTTTTCAGGAATATCTGGAATTCAAGAAGCAGTATATACAGGTAAAGGATATCCATGCTGAACTGGCAGACTATATCCGCTTGGGTGGCTTCCCTGCAACACACCTGCGAGAGTATTCACAGGATGAGGTTTATACGATTGTCCGGGATATCTATAATTCCACGATTTTCTCAGATATCGTAAAGAGAAACCAGATTCGTAAGATCGACCAGCTGGAACGGGTGGTTCGGTACACATTTGCGAATGTGGGAAATTCATTCTCTGCAAAATCAATTTCGAATTATCTGAAATCAGTAAATCATGCTATCGACAATGAAACAGTGTATAGCTATCTGGAAAAGCTGGAGAAAGCATATCTCCTTCATCGTTGTTCTCGCTATGACCTGCGCGGAAAGGAGATTCTGAAAACGCAGGATAAGTTTTATCTTGCCGATACTGCTTTGCGTTACAGCGTGATGGGCTATACACCGGACAGCGTCGCTTCCAGTCTGGAAAATGTGGTGTATCTGGAACTTTGCAGACGAGGCTATACCGTGACGATTGGGAAGACACCGGACGGTGAGGTCGATTTTGTGGCGCAGAAGCAAAATGACCGGTTGTATGTGCAGGTCACGCAGGAGATCAAATCCGAGAAGACAGAAAAACGTGAATATGAACGGCTACTGGAAATCCGGGATAACTATCCGAAGTATGTTTCGAGAACCGATGAATTTGCCGGAGGCAATTACCAAGGCATTAAGAGTATGCACATTGCAGATTTTCTATTGAGTACAGAATATTAACGATGAGGGCGGCGGTGAGCCGCCCTTTTTAAATAGCCAGGTTTCTGATTGAAATTGGAGACCTGGCTATTTTTTTGTCCTTTTGCAGGTGCACATGCAGAGGGACATTTACTATTCATCAGCCCATAAGGGCGCAGCGTACAAGGAGGTACACATTTATGGCATTTTTCAACAGCGCAGTAACCGTTCTTCAGACTCTCATCATCGCACTGGGGCTCGGCATATGGGGAGCTATCAACCTGCTGGAAGGCTATGGCAACGACAACCGTGCGACACGTTCGTAAGTGAAAAGCTTACGCACAAAGTCGAAGGGCTTTCAAGCCTGAAACTTTGGAGAACTGATATTCCGATGAGTGAAATGAGGGAGTAACGCCCCGAAGCGCTCACACTGATACTCCGACTGGCATCAGCGTGCAACCGCCAAAGTGTCAGAAGCTCGGTAAAGTCGGCAGAGAGTAGTCGTAAATATGGCTAACTTTCATATACGAAAGCTATCCAGCGGTGGATGGTGCTACCTATATGCCGGGTGTCGGTTACCCATGGTCAGAATGTACGAAAGTACTGACAAACTTCCGAATGTACGAGTCTAAACGTTGATACTGTCGAAAGGCAGTAGCCCTTGTATGGGCGTGTCCGTGGATTAGTAAGAATGGTTGTTATGAACATCCATATATCGTTACAGGCGATATGATTATGCATGATTGGACACAGGCTTAGAGGAAGGACCTAAAGGTAATCAATGATAGGAATATCGGAACGTGGAAAGCTGGGAACGTATGAAAAAAGCCGTTGCAGGTCGTTGGACGGGAAAGCCGGGCAAAACCGGTACAACCGTACTTAATCCCAGTGAGAGTAGGGGCACAGTACCTGTGAAGTGATGCTAAACATCGTGGAGGGATAGCCCCAAGTCGAATTCAACGGAAAAAAATGAATATACGATAAACGCAGCTTCGAGTATGACAAAGAAAATCCAAACCGAAGGGAGAGGATGCCTGTGTTGACTTCGAAACAGCAAGAACAGAAATCTAAACAGAGAAAAATTCGCAATTCTGAGTATTATGACATGATAAGTACTTTTGACGAATTGTATGCAGGCAGTAAGAAAGACAAGATATTTAATCATCTCATGGAAATCATCGAGAGCGAAGAGAATATCAAGCTGGCATACAGAACGATAAAGACGAATACAGGAAGTGATACCGCAGGTGTGGACAAAAGGACAATTAATGACCTTGCTAAATTAAACGAGGAAGAATATGTCCGTCTCATAAGAAAGCAATTCAGTTGTTATCACCCACGCCCAGTAAAGCGTGTGGAGATACCAAAGCCCAATGGAAAGACCAGACCTCTGGGAATTCCGACTATCGTTGACCGAGTGGTACAGCAATGTATCTTACAAGTCATGGAGCCGATATGCGAGGCAAAATTCAGCGATAATTCTTACGGATTCCGTCCGAATAGATCCGCTGAACATGCCATCGCTCAGTGTATGCGATTGATACAGGTACAGCATATGTATCACGTAGTAGACCTTGATATTAAAGGATTTTTCGATAACATCAATCATACTAAACTGATAAGGCAGATATGGGCATTGGGAATAAGAGATAAGAAGCTGTTATGCATCATTAAGGAAATGCTGAAAGCATCTGTTATTCTGCCAAATGGAGATAAAACTTTCCCCATCAAGGGAACTCCACAAGGCGGTATCCTGTCGCCATTGCTTGCAAACATTGTTTTGAACGAGTTGGATTGGTGGATTACTTCCCAATGGGAAGAAATGCCAACGAAAACAGATTTTACAACAAGAAGCAATAAGCAGGGAACAGTTATCAAAAGCCATGCTTACAGGGCTTTGCGCAGAAGCAGACTGAAAGAAGTGCATGCGGTGCGATATGCCGATGATTTCAAAATCTTCTGCCCTACACACGCAGAAGCCGTCAGAGCGTATAAAGCCACAGAAATGTGGTTAAAAGACCGCCTGGGTCTTGATATAAGCCCAGACAAATCTAAGGTTGTCAATCTAAAAAGACAGTATTCTGATTTTCTCGGATTCAAACTGAAAGTGCGGAAAAAGGGGAAGAAATATGTCGTCAGGTCACATATGTGTGACAAGGCATACAAAAAGGCTCATGAAAAGCTGACCAAGGAAGTAAAAACTTTGGCTCATTCGCCAGATGACACAGCTCAGTTTATACAGTTACAGAAATATAATTCTGTAGTCGCAGGACTGCATGAATACTACTGTATAGCAACAGAAACAACAGCGGACTTTGGAAAGCTTGCCTTCAGTATCAATAAACAGCTTAGAAATCGGCTGAAAGGCGATGTGTCCCGTAAGGGTTCTCTGAAAAATGGTTTTATCAAAGACAAGTATGGTAAAAGCAGGCAATTGAGATTTCTGCACGAACGTCCCATTGTTCCAGTGGGAGCCGTTCCGCAGAAAAATGCCCAAAATAAAAGGAAAAACATCAATAAGTACACTGTCAAGGGACGAGAGCTGATTCATAAGAATCTAACTATTAATACCGACGCAATGTTATGGCTGATGCGTAATCCTGTCAAGGGCAGGTCAATCGAATATGCAGACAACAGAATATCACTATTTGCGGCTCAATATGGAAAATGTGCAGTTACAGGACTTCCTATGGAAGTACACAACATTCACTGTCATCATAAAATGCCATTAAGCAAAGGTGGTACAGATGCATACGAAAATCTGATTTTAGTCTCAAAAGCCATCCATGTGATTATCCATGCATCGTCTGAAATCACTATCAGAGAATATCTGAACCCACTGCAATTAGATGATTCTAAACTTGCAAAGCTTAACAAAATTCGAACTATGGCAGAAATGCCTGTAATCATTCTTTGATAAATATGCTGTTACGAAGTGTGTAAATCGTATATGAAAAAACCTGGCTGTTGAATTCGATGGAACGCCATGTGCGGTGAAAGCTGCATGCACGGTGTGGAGCGGGGGAAAATCCGGAGATTATATCAAAGGATTACCTATCGCTATCTATTAATACAATTTTATAAGTCATAGCTGTGCTGTGGAGCCGCTGACAGGCGAAGTCTTCCGAATGCCGCATGAGACAGAATTATGGGATACCCATGTTCTGTTTTATCGGCACAGGATTTTTTTCTTCACCGTCATGCGGCTCCTTTTTTGACCTTCCGTTGGTCCGGTTCTGTACCGGCTGTGCGGAAGGAGAAACGTATGTATTTTGACGCAAAAGAGTTTGGTAAGAGACTTCACGATGTTCGCACTTCCCGTGGCATTACGCAGGAGGAACTGGCGGTTCGCCTGGGACTGGCAAGCAAGCAGCATGTCAGCCGCATGGAGAACGGAGAGCGCAGCTGCTCCATTGACTTGCTGATCGAACTGTCCTGCATCCTCCATGTCAGCACGGATTATCTTCTGATGGGCAGTGAGCCAAGTAAAGAGGAAGTCAAAAATGATCTTCTGAGCATTATTTCGGAGCTGTCTACGATTGCGAAGAAAATCTAATCGTGCTCTGCGTTTGGAAATGACAAAATAGAGATATTACTTGCCCGCTTCGATGTAATCTCTAACGAGGCGACTGAGATCTTCTTGTGTCAAGTAAGGAAAAAAATTGAGAATTTACAAGCCGTTCATAGGCGGACAACCACCCGTGAACGGCTTGCATGTAAACTAAACTCAGAATGAATCCAAGCAAATTCATCATACCCTGCGAAGTTCTGTCAAATGTAGATAATCTGACAATACGAACATGGCTCACACGTAGTCTTCGACACCGAATATCAGCCAGCACACATATGAGGACGGAAAATGTAGCAGCTTTTGAAAAATTGCTTTTTTCTGCTCAAAGTGCTATAATCGGAATATACCGAATACAAAGGGAGGAAAGCTCCCATGCCAAGACCGCCACGGTGCCGTCGAATTTGTGGCGTACCACAGGTCGATACATTCTGTCCTAACGGGTGCGAGAATACCGAGCCGATCCTGCTGACGCTGGACGAATACGAGGTCATTCGGCTGGTTGACTTGGAGCAGCAAACCCACGAGCAGTGTGCCGCTCAAATGGAGATTTCCCGCTCTACCGTGCAGGAGATTTACGAAAGCGCACGGAGCAAGATCGCAGCGTATCTTGTCCACGGGAAACCGCTGCACATCACCGGGGGAAACTACCGCATCTGCGGAGGACAGGAGGCAGCTCACTGCGGCTGTTGCTGCCGGATGCAGAGAGCCAACATGGAAAAATCAGGCAAAACTTGCAAAGGAGATTCCATTATGAAAATTGCAGTTACCTATGAAAACGGTCAAATCTTTCAGCATTTCGGTCACACCGA
Organism: Pilosibacter fragilis; assembly: GCF_032490495.1. Lineage (NCBI taxonomy): Bacteria > Bacillati > Bacillota > Clostridia > Eubacteriales > Clostridiaceae > Pilosibacter > Pilosibacter fragilis. Next base: position 226,583 of record NZ_JAVYJB010000004.1, read on the forward strand.
GCAGTTCAAGCTTTATGAAGCTGTGGACGGCAAAATCGTCCATGCGGAAGTCGTTGATACCAACGGCAGCGGTCACGGCGCACTGGCAGGATTCCTGATGCAGAACGGCGTGGACACTTTGATTTGCGGAGGCATCGGCGGCGGTGCGCAGGCGGCTCTGGCCGAAGCGGGCATCAAGCTCTACGGCGGTGTCAGCGGGGACGTTGACGCGGCGGTGAGCGCATTGCTCAGCGGAAATCTGGGCTACGACCCCAATGTTCACTGTGATCACCATGACCACGAGCACGGCGAGGATGGGCACACCTGCGGTGACCACGGCTGCGGCAAGCATAGCTGCCATTGATATGGAACGCACACTGACACAACTTCCGTTCTGGTCATCCTTGACCGAACACGAAATGGAAACGCTACGCCGAAGCGCCTTTGTCCGTCATTATGAAAAGGGCGCGTTCGTTCACAGCAGCGACAATGAATGTCTCGGAATGCTGTTTGTCCTTTCCGGCGAGATCCGCACCTATCTTCTCTCCGAGGAGGGGCGGGAGGTAACGCTGTTCCGCCTGTATCCGGGCGAACTATGCGTGCTTTCTGCCTCTTGTGTGATCAGTCAGATCACCTTTGATACGCAAATGACCGCGGGAATGGATACGGAGGTTCTGATTATCCCTGCAAATGTCATCGCTGTGCTCAAGGAGCAAAATCTTCATGTCCGTTGCTTCCTCTATGAACTGGCAACGAAACGATTTTCTGATGTGATGTGGGCGATGCAGCAGATCATGTTCAAGGGTTTGGATCGGCGGCTGGCAGATTTTCTCCTGGCCGAAGCGGAGCGTACCGGCTCCGATACCATACGCATGACCCATGAGCAGATTGCCCAGCACATCAGCTCGGCGCGGGAGGCGGTGGCGCGGATGCTCAAGAGCTTCTCGGAGGACGGGCTTGTGGAGCTAAGACGAGGCGCAATCACGCTGCGGGATATAGACGGATTGAATCACTTAAAATGAAAATATTGTTTATAACACGAATCCGTGTTATAATATGAGCAGAAGAAGCTGGAAGGAGCATCGACCATGAAAGAAACGAAATACGCAGGTACTCAAACCGAAAAAAATCTGATGGCCGCCTTTGCCGGTGAGTCCGAGGCACGCAACAAGTACACCTATTTTGCATCCAAGGCCAAGAAGGAAGGCTATGAGCAGATCGCGGCGTTGTTCCTCAAAACCGCTGACAACGAGAAGGAACATGCTAAGCTGTGGTTCAAAGAACTGAACGGCATCGGCGACACTGCCGAAAATCTTCTCGCCGCCGCTGAGGGTGAGAACTACGAGTGGACAGATATGTACGACGGCTTTGCCAAGACTGCTGACGAGGAGGGCTTCCACGAACTTGCCCAGCGCTTCCGTCTGGTCGCCGCCATTGAAAAGCACCATGAGGAGCGCTACCGTGCCCTGCTGCGCAATGTAGAGACGGCGCAGGTCTTCGCCAAAAGCGAGGTCAAGGTGTGGGAGTGCCGCAACTGCGGTCACATCGTTGTGGGCGAGAAGGCCCCGGAGGTCTGCCCTGCCTGCAATCATCCCCAGAGCTATTTTGAGATCCACGCGGAAAATTATTAAAGAAAGAAAAGGAGAATCATCATGGAGCAGAAGTTTTATATTTGCAAGCATTGCGGTAACATCATTGCCAAGGTCAAGGACACGGGCGTTCCCGTCATCTGTTGCGGTGAGCCGATGAGCGAGATCGTTCCCGGCACCACCGACGCCGCCGTGGAGAAGCACGTCCCTGTCTGGACAGTGGAAAACGGCATCGTCCATGTCAAGGTCGGCTCCGTGGAGCATCCCATGCTGCCGGAGCACTACATTGAGTGGGTGTCCCTCCACACCAAGCAGGGCAACCAGCGCAAGGAACTGCATCCTGGCGAGAAACCCGAGGTCTGCTTTGCTCTCTGCGAGGGCGACGAGGTCGAAGCGGTCTACGCCTACTGCAACCTCCACAGCCTTTGGAAAGCGTGACCGCTCCGCACATGGAACTTGATGTATTAGGCTTGCTTGGTGCCTGCTCCTATGCTCTGGATTGCGTGGAGGCGGAACTGGTTCATGTGACAACGTTCCACGCCAAGCGTGTGGCGTATATGAGTGTGTGTACGGCCGAACAGTTTGGCGTTTCTGGCGAAGCACTGCAGGATCTTGCCGTCTGTGCCCTATTGCACGACAATGCTCTGACGCAGTATCTGCACGAAGAATTTCGTGGTGACAGCTCTGCCGCGGAATGTTTGCCGGAGCTGCCGCATCTCGGCGCTCACTGCGTTATGGGCGAGGAGAACATATCCGCGCTTCCGTTTCATACAAATGTAGAAAATATCATCCTTTACCACCACGAAAACGCGGATGGCAGCGGCTCCTTCGGAAAAACATGGCAGGAGATCCCGCTGGGCGCCCGTATTATCCGTCTGTGCGATCTGCTGGATGCTTTCTGCCGCGCCGATGTCTTTACGCCGGATGTGTGGGAGCGTGCGAACGCGTTCCTTACTCGGGTACGCGGCAGGATCGTGGATGAGGAATGCGCGGACGCGTTTCTTCGCGCTTTTTCAGAACAGCATTTTTGCTCTCTTGGCGGCAGGGGGCTGGAGGAGCGCCTGTGGAGCAAAGTGCCGCGTACCAAGCAGCAGCTTGATTTTGCGCAGGTAAAAGCTCTGGCAAAATTCTTCGCGAAAATTGTAGACTACAAATCGCCCTTTACCAGTACACATTCTCTGGGTGTGGCCGACGATGCGGAATGTCTGGCCCGGTTTATGGGATTTGACGAGGACACCGCCCAGAAAATGTATCTTGCCGGCGCACTCCATGACATCGGAAAGGTAGCGATAGGCAATGAAATACTGGAAAAGCCGGGACGCCTGACCGACAGCGAATATGCGGAAATGAAGCATCACGCTGCCTATACATATTACGTTCTATCGGAAGTCCAGGACTTTGCGGAGCTGCGCGATTGGGCCGCGTTTCATCACGAGCATCTGGATGGAACGGGGTATCCCTTCGGAAAAAACGAGTCTGAGTTAAATACGCAGGAGCGTATCATGGCTTGCGTGGATATTTATCAGGCCCTGACCGAAAATCGTCCTTACAAAGCTGGAATGTCTCACGAAAAAGCCTGCTCTATTCTTCTGGATATGGCTGAAAAGGGCTGGTTGGATCGGGCGATCGTCGAACAGGTGAACGCCTGCTTTGCCTGAATAACGAGATAGGCGAAAGCTGTGAAGCGGTACGTGAACTGCCGCTTCACAGCTTTTTCTGTTGCCGCGAAAATTTTTGTAATGTGACCTTGTTACAGAAAGGCAGGGCGGAGTTTGCTATGATAGGGCCATCACAAAGAACAAAGGAAAGAGGGAACCGATATGAAAATCAAGCTCAATTCCGATCAGGAGGTCGTGGACACCATCCGTGAGGGTCTCAAGCGCACCAGCGGGTACTGCCCCTGCCGCGTGGAGCGCACGGAGAAAAACGCCGGCACCCTCAAGGTGGGCAGGATCAATGTGGACGAGCAAATGGAACTGGCGATGCGTTTTCAGGTATCCAGTATCCCGATGCTTGTCGTATTCAAGGATGGAAAGGCCGTTGCCAAATCCGTGGGCTACCGGTCCAAGGCGGAGATCACCGCCATGGTGGAGGGCGCAAGATGAAAGTTGTGATCGTAGGCGGTGTGGCTGGCGGCGCGTCTGCCGTTGCCCGCATCCGCCGTTTGGATGAACACGCGCAGATCGTGATGATCGAGCGTAGCGGCTATATATCCTATGCCAACTGCGGCCTGCCGTATTATGTGGGCGGTGTGATCAAGGAGCAGGAAGAACTGACGCTGCAAACTCCGGAGAGCTTCTGGGACCGCTTTCGCATTGATGTACGGGTACGGCAGGAAGTAACTGCGATCAATCCCGCAGAGAAAACCGTCACCGTCCACGCACTGGACAGCGGGAAGGTCTACACGGAAAACTATGACAAACTGCTTCTTGCCCCCGGCGCAAAGCCGACGGTTCCTGCGCTTTCCGGCGTGGACAGCGAGCGGGTCTTTACCCTGCGCACTGTGGAAGACACCCTCCGCATTCGACGCTTTGTAGAGGATCAGAAGCCGAAAACCGCTGTTTTGGCTGGCGGCGGCTTTATCGGTCTGGAAATGGCGGAAAACCTTGTGGAGATGGGCGTTTCGGTTACCATCGTCCAGCGTCTGAAGCAGCTATTAGCGCCGTTGGATGCGGATATGGCCAGCTTTGTCCATGCGGAAATGCGCAGACACGGTGTGGCTCTGCGGTTGGATGAAACCGTCACCGGATTCCGACAGGACGGAGATTCCGTGCTGACGCTGCTGGAGGAAAGTGAGCCGCTGCGCTCCGACATGGTGCTGCTGGCCATCGGCGTCACGCCGGACACCCATCTGGTAAAAGAGGCCGGACTTGAGCTGGGCATCCGGGGCAGCATCGCTGTCAACGAGCGGATGGAAACCTCCGCGCCGGATATCTACGCTGTGGGCGATGCCGTAGAGGTCACCCATTTCGTGACCGGCCAAAAAGCATTGATCTCGCTGGCGGGGCCTGCCAACAAGCAGGGACGCATTGCCGCTGACAATATCTGCGGCGGAAACAGCCGCTTTCACGGCTCTCAGGGCTCGTCTGTTCTGAAACTGTTTGGCTTGACAGCGGCCTCCACGGGGATCAATGAGAAGGCAGCGCAGGCAGCAGGGATCGCTTACGACAAAGTCGTATTATTCCCGGCATCCCACGTTACCTATTATCCCGGCGCACAGTCTATGGCAATGAAGGTGATGTATGAAAAAGAAAGCCTGCGGCTGCTGGGTGCGCAGATCGTTGGCGGCGAGGGCGTGGACAAGCGCATTGATGTACTGGCAACGGCCATTCGCGCAAAAATGACAGCCTTGGAACTGACGGAGCTTGACCTTTCCTATGCGCCGCCCTATTCCTCTGCCAAAGACCCGGTCAATATGGCCGGTTTTATGATCGAGGATTTGGAGAGCGGGAAGGTACGGCAGTTCCATTGGAATGAGGTTGAGGACTTGCCTTGCGATGGCAATGCGACACTGCTGGATGTCCGTACAGAAGGCGAATATCGGCGTGGGCACTTGAATGGATTCCGCAATATTCCACTGGACGATCTGCGGGAGCATTTGGACGAGTTAGACCGGGGTAAGCCTGTTTATGTGAATTGCCAGACAGGGCTTCGCAGTTATCTGGCCTGCCGACTTTTGACGCAGTACGGTTTCACCTGTTCCCATCTCTCCGGCGGATACAGTTTTTATCAGGTCGTAACACAAGAGCGGCAGACAGCGCGGAGCGCCTATCCCTGCGGAATGGAGAAGCTATGAGTGAGAATTTATTTGGCTTGACGGTTGCGGCAGATAAAGGCTTAGATGATTTGCAGTGCCAGCGCCTTTTAAGCGAAAATCGCAGGTATCAGGAAGTCATGCTGCAATACCGATGTGCGCTGAAAGCACTGGAAAGCAGGTTGGAAATTCTAAACGAAGAGTTTTCATTGCAGCATGATCGCAATCCGATAGAAAGTATAAAAAGCCGCTTGAAGTCGCCGTCCAGCATTATGAATAAGATGCAGAAACGCGGACTTCCTCTGGATTTTCCGACCATGCAGACAAATATCATGGATATTGCCGGTGTGCGGGTGATCTGCTCTTTCGAGGAGGATGTGTTCTTTTTGGCAAAGTGCTAAAAAAAACAGTCTGACATTGAAATCATCACAGAGAAAGATTATATTTCACACCCTAAGCCAAATGGCTATCGCAGTCTGCACCTGACGATCCGGCTGCCGGTATTCTTTGCGGAAAAAGTGATCCATGTGCCGGTGGAGATACAACTCCGTACAATCGCTATGGACTTCTGGGCAAGCCTTGAGCATACCATCCGCTATAAGAAAAACCTGCCGATAAATGCTGAAGTCGAAACTGAACTGAAAGAGTGCGCCGATTCCAGCAGAGGATGGGACGGTAAGATGGAACATTTATTGCATATCATAACATAATGTGTCGAATATAAAATGAAAAGCACGCACTTTGGTGCTTGCCTTGGACTTGCCAGGGACCGCCTTATCCGCCTTGGGTGGGCGACCCCTGCGAGCCCCAACCAATTTCTCCGCTTTCTGGTTTTCAGGCATAGTCTTTTCTGCTTTCGGCGGACTGCCACGGCACAGCTTTTTCGGCTCCTATATTGTAAGGAACATGGCTTTTCGCTGAATGGAAAGCGAAGCTGACCCGGGCTGGAGCGGTCTGTGTTAAAACGATATATTTTTTTGGAAATTATCTTGACAAAATTTATCAAGATTGATATGATGGCATTAACAAGCAAGCGAAAAGAGGATGTGGAGCATGATCATCACCAAAGAGACGGACTACGCACTGCGCATTTTGCGGGTGCTGCTGGACGGGGAGAAGCATTCGGTGGCCGAGATGTCGGAAACGGAGCTGATCCCCAATCAGTTTGCCTATCAAATCCTGCGCAAGCTCTCTGCCGGTAATTTGGTGCGGGTAAGGCGCGGCGCCCTTGGGGGCTGCGAACTGTCCGGCGATCTGGATGCGACCTCCCTCTACGATCTCATGGAGGTCATGGGGGAGCGGGGCGTCCTATGCACCTGCATGGAGCCGGGATATGTATGCCGCTGGCAGGACGAGCACGGGAGGTGCGCCATCCACTGTCAAATGGCGGTCTTGCAGCAAAAGCAGGACGAGGCGTTCCGCGCCGTGAGCCTGCGCAGGCTGCTGACCGGAAGATCCGCTCCCTAAGAAATAAGCGAGCTGTAAAATTTTAAGAGGAGGTAACCTGTATGCTATTTCAAACCACGGCGGCGCACGAAGAGCTGCGCGCGAAGATCCGGAGCTTTGCGGAGGAGGAGATCAAGCCCCTCGCATTTCTGATGGACCAGAACAATGAGTTTCCCGAGGAGGCTGTCAAGAAGCTGGGTAAGCTGGGCTGGATGGGCATTCCTTACCCCAAGGAGTACGGCGGCGCCGGTCTTGACGCCCTGAGTTACGCCATCGCGGTGGAGGAGCTGGCCCGTGTGGACGGCGGCGCGGGCGTGATCCTTTCCGCCCATGTCTCCCTCGGCTCGTGGCCCATTTTCGCCTACGGCACCGAGGAGCAGAAGAAGAAATATCTGATCCCGCTGGCCAAGGGCGAGAAAATCGGCGCCTTCGGCCTGACGGAGCCCAACGCCGGCTCCGATGCCGGCGGCACGGAGACCACCGCGCTGGACAAGGGGGATTACTACCTCCTTAACGGCGGCAAGATCTTCATCACCAACGCTCCCAAGGCGGACACCTATGTGGTTTTCGCCGTCACCACTCCGGACATCGGCACCCGGGGCATCTCCGCCTTCATCGTGGAGAAGGGCTGGAAGGGCTTTGAGTTCGGCGATCACTATGACAAGATGGGTATTCGCTCCTCCTCCACAGCGGAGCTGATCTTCAACGATGTAAAGGTCCCCAAGGAAAATCTGCTGGGCAAGGAGGGGGACGGCTTTAAGATCGCCATGTCCACGCTGGACGGCGGACGCATTGGCATCGCCGCCCAGGCGCTGGGCATCGCTCAGGGCGCGTTTGAACAGGCCTTGAGCTATTCCAAGGAGCGCATCCAGTTCGGTAAGCCTATCGCGGCCCAGCAGAGCATCGCCTTCAAGCTGGCGGATATGGCCACCAAGCTGCGCTGCGCCCGGTTCCTTATCTACTCCGCGGCGGAGCTGAAGGAGCAGCACGCGCCCTACGGCATGGAGTCTGCCATGGCGAAGATGTACGCCTCGGACATCGCGCTGGAGGTCACCAACGACGCCTTGCAGATCCACGGCGGCAGCGGCTTCCTCAAGGGCATGGAGGTAGAGCGGGCCTACCGTGACGCCAAGATTACCACCATCTACGAGGGCACCAACGAGATCCAGCGGGTGGTCATCGCCTCCCATCTGGTGGGCAGGCTGGGCAAGAGCTCCGGCGGCGAGAGACGCTCGGCAGCCAAGAAGCCCGCGCCCATCACCGGTATCCGCAAAATGACCATCTTCCGGGAGGGGGATGCCGCCCAGCAGGTGGCCGACCTTGTGGCGGCGCTGAAAAAGGACGGCCACGACTTCTCCGTGGGCATCCCCATGGATACGCCGATTCCGCAGGCGGAGCGCGTGGTCTCCGCGGGCAAGGGCATCGGAGAGAAAAAGAACATGAAGCTGGTAGAGACGCTGGCCAAGGCCGCCGGCGCGGCCATCGGTTCCTCCCGCCCCGTGGCGGAGACCCTCAAGTATCTGCCCCTGAACCGCTATGTGGGTATGTCCGGTCAGAAGTTCACCGGTAACCTCTACATTGCCTGCGGCATCTCCGGCGCGACCCAGCACCTCAAGGGTATCAAGGACGCCTCCACCATCGTGGCCATCAATAAAAACGGCAACGCCCCCATTTTTAAGAACTGCGACTACGGCATCGTGGGCGATGTGGCGGAGATCCTGCCTCTGCTGGCCGCCGCGCTGGACAGCGGAGAGAAGCAGCCCGCGCCGCCCATGGTGAAGATGAAGCGGCCCACGCCGCCGAAGCCCACCCCCATCGGCGACCGCTATGTCTGCGGCGGCTGCGGTTACGAGTATGTGCCGGAGCTGGGCGACGAGGACAGCGAAATCGCGCCCGGTACGCTCTTTGAGCAGCTTCCCGCCGAGTGGGTGTGCCCCGAGTGCGCGGAGGCGAAGGATCAATTTATAAAGGCTTGAGCCGTGAAGGAGGTAAGATAAGATGTATTGCGTGCGTAAAGTAACAAATGATCTCTATTGGGTAGGCGCCAACGACCATCGCCTGGCCTTGTTTGAAAACTGCTTTCCCATTCCCCGGGGCGTAAGCTACAACGCTTACTGCCTGTTGGACGAAAAGACGGTGCTTTTTGACACGGTGGACTGGTCTGCCTGCCGCCAGCTTTTGGAAAATTTAGAATATGTGCTGAACGGCCGCGAGCTGGACTACCTGCTGGTCAACCATCTGGAGCCGGATCACGCCGCCTGCATCGAGGAGATCCTGCTGCGCCATCCCAAGGTGAAGCTGATCTCCAACGAGAAGGCATTCATGCTCATGCGTCAGTTCGGCTTCCATGTGGACGGGCATGAGTGCATCGAGGTGAAGGAGGGCGATACCTTCTCCTTCGGTAAGCACACCGTCACCTTTGTGGGTGCGCCTATGGTCCACTGGCCGGAGGCCATGGTGACCCTCGACGTTACCGACGGCGTCCTCTTTTCCGCCGACGCTTTCGGCACCTTCGGCGCGCTGGACGGCAAGCTGTTTGCCGATGAGGTGGACTTCGAGCGGGACTGGCTGGACGACGCCCGCCGCTACCTCACTAACATCGTGGGCAAGTACGGTCCCCACATCCAGCTCCTGCTGAAAAAGGCCGGCGGCGTTTTGGATCAGATCAAGTATATCTGCCCGCTCCACGGCCCCGTGTGGCGCAAGGATCTGGGCTGGTTCATCGAAAAGTACGACACCTGGAGCCGCTATGCCCCTGAAACCCAGGGCGTGCTCATCGTCTACGCCTCCATGTACGGCAACACGGAGAACGCGGCGCAGGCTCTGGCGGCGTCGCTCTGCGACAAGGGCATGAGCAAGGTGGCGATGTACGATGTGTCCTCCACCCATGTCTCCCAGCTGATCTCCGAGGCCTTCAAGTACAGTCACATCGTTCTGGCCTCCGTGACCTACAACCTCGGCATCTACCCCGCCATGCATGACTTCCTCATGGACATGAAGGCGCTGAATCTGCAAAACCGCACCTTTGCCATCATTGAAAACGGCTCGTGGGCGGTGAAGTCCGGCGACCTCATGCAGAAATTCGTCAACGACGAGCTTAAAAACATGACGGTGCTCAACGAGCGGCTCAGCCTCGCATCGTCCATGGGCGCGGACAAGCGCACCGAGCTGGAAGCGCTGGCGGACGCCATTCTGGAATCTATGAAGTAACTGGCAGGAAAGCCAAAACCAAGACAACAGACAACAAACAGCCCCGCCGTGTCGGCTGCAGAAAAACCGGCTTTCAAAAACAGAGCGGGCAAGCGTGATACTGCGCTTGCCCGCTCTTTGCCCAAAAGGACATGAGAAGTGACCGGAGAAGATGAGAGGATCGAAATGGAGATCAGAAAACGAAACGGGAAGTCTGTTCCTTTTCAACAGGAGAAAATTTTCAACGCTATGAAAAAAGCGTTTGATGGACAGGGAAGGGAGATTGGGGGCGGAGAGCTGGAGGAGATCCTCACTGCCGTTCTCGACAATCTCTCCGTCACAGTACCGCTCACCGTGGAACGTGTGCAGGACGAGGTGGAGCGGACGCTCATGGAGCGCGGACACTATGAGGTGGCCAAGGCGTACATCCTCTATCGCGAAAAGCGGTCTGCGCTGCGCCGCGTCCGGCATACCATCGCGCAGACGGTGGGGGATAACTCGCTTGACGAGGTGCTGCGCCGTATCCAGATGGATTTTACCGAGGAAATCTACTCCCTCGCGGCGCTTCAAATGAAGTTTGAGAGCTTCTGTCGCCCGGGCATGACGGAGGATGAGAGGGCTGAGGCACTGACCAAGGCAGCGGTAGAGCTGACTACGGCAGAGGCACCCAAGTGGGAGTTCATCGCGGCGCGGCTTCTGAACCACTCCTTTCGCTGTCGCAACGCACAGGAATGGGAGGGGCGCGGCGTCGGCGACCTCTATGGCAGGCTTTGCTATCTGACGGATAAGGGACTCTACGGTGACTATATTCTTGCCCATTATACCCACGAGGAGATCGCTATGGCGGAGGACTTTCTCTGCCCGGAACGGGACGAGCTGTTCACCTACTCCGGCCTTGACCTGCTGCTCAAACGCTATGTGATCCAGTCACGCAGCCGCGTGCCGCTGGAAACACCGCAGGAGATGTTTTTGGGTATCGCGCTGCATCTTGCTATGAACGAAGGCTCTGACCGCATGGGGTGGGTAAAACGCTTTTACGATATGCTCAGCCGTATGGAGGTCACGATGGCGACACCTACCATGTCCAACGCACGAAAGCCCTACCATCAGCTTTCAAGCTGCTTTGTGGACACTGTGCCGGACAGTCTGGACGGCATCTACCGCTCGCTGGACAACTTCGCAAAGGTCTCTAAATTTGGCGGTGGAATGGGGATGTACTTCGGTAAGGTGCGCGCTGCAGGCAGCACCATCCGCGGCTTTCAAGGGGCGGCGGGCGGTGTTATCCGCTGGATCCGGTTGGTCAACGACACCGCCGTGGCGGTGGATCAGTTGGGGATGCGGCAGGGCGCTGCGGCGGTTTACTTAGACGCATGGCACCGGGATCTGCCTGAATTCCTTCAACTGCGCACCAACAACGGCGACGACCGCATGAAGGCGCATGATGTGTTTCCCGCCGTGTGCTATCCGGATCTCTTCTGGCGACTGGCGGAGGAGAACATAGACGCGCCGTGGCATCTCATGTGTCCGCATGAGATCCTCACGGTCAAGGGCTACGCACTGGAGGATTACTGGGGTACGGAATGGGAGAAGCGGTATCTGGACTGCGTCAATGACCCGCGCATCGAAAAGCGCAGCGTCACCGTCAAGGACATCGTGCGGCTGGTGCTTCGCTCGGCAGTGGAGACCGGCACGCCCTTCGCCTTCAACCGCGACAGCGTAAATCGTATGAACCCAAACGGCCACACGGGAATGATCTATTGCTCCAATCTCTGCACAGAGATCGCGCAGAACATGGCGCCCATCGAGCATATCAGCACTGAGGTGCACACGGAGAACGGCGACACAGTGGTGGTGACGGGCACACGCCCAGGTGAGTTTGTGGTCTGCAACCTGGCGAGTCTGTCTCTCGGTAATCTGCCGGTGGAGGACGAGGCCTATATGGAACGCACGGTGGAAACGGCCATCCGCGCACTGGATAATGTGATCGACCTCAACTTCTACCCGTTGGAATACGCGCGGCTTACCAATCAGAAGTACCGCAGCATCGGCCTGGGCGTCAGCGGCTACCACCACATGCTGGCAAAGCGCGGCATCCGTTGGGAGAGCGATGAGCACCTTGCCTTCACCGACGCGGTGTTCGAGCATATCAACTACGCCGCCATCAAGGCGGACACAGCACTGGCACGGGAAAAGGGCCGCTACGCGCTCTTTGAGGGCAGCGACTGGCAGACAGGCGCGTATTTTGAAAAGCGAGGTTATACCTCAGAAAAGTGGCGGGCGCTTGCGGAAACGGTGGCGGTGCAGGGAATGCGCAACGCCTATCTGCTGGCTGTCGCACCCACTTCCAGCACATCCATCCTCTCCGGCACGTCGGCGGGCATCGATCCAATTATGAAGAAATTCTTTTTAGAGGAAAAAAAGGGCAGCATGCTGCCCCGCGTTGCTCCGGAGCTTTCTATGGATACATGGTGGTACTATAAGGCGGCGCATCTGATCGACCAAAGCTGGTCGGTGCGCGCCGCGGGCCTTCGCCAGAGACATATTGACCAGGCGCAGAGCATGAATCTCTATATCACCAATGACTATTCCATGCGTCAGGTGCTCAGACTGTATTTGGAGGCGTGGAGGGCCGGCGTCAAGACCATTTATTATGTCCGCAGCAAGGCCCTTGAGGTCGAGGCCTGTGAAAGCTGCTCGTCATAAGGAGGATAGCATGATGGAACTGAAGAAAAAGCCCCTCTTTAACCCGGAGGGCGACCCTGATGTGCGCCTGCGGCGCATGATCGGCGGCAATACCACCAACCTCAACGACTTCAACAATATGAAGTACGCTTGGGTCAGCGACTGGTACCGGCAGGCCATGAACAACTTTTGGATCCCTGAGGAGATCAATCTCTCGCAGGATGTGAAGGACTATCCCCGCCTGCTGTCAGCCGAGCGCTGCGCCTACGATAAAATTCTGAGTTTTCTTGTCTTTTTGGATTCCATTCAGACAGCGAACCTGCCTAATATCGGCGCCTACATTACAGCCAACGAGGTCAATCTCTGCCTGTCCATTCAGGCGTTTCAGGAGTGTGTCCACTCACAGAGCTACAGCTATATGCTCGACACCATCTGTTCCCCCGTGGAGCGCAATGACATCCTCTACCAATGGAAAACGGACGAGCATCTGCTGCGCCGCAACACCTTCATTGGGGACTGCTACAACGAGTTTCAGGAGCGGAAGGACGCTCCCACGCTGCTGCGCGTGATGATGGCGAACTATATTTTGGAGGGCATCTATTTTTACAGCGGCTTTATGTTCTTCTACAATCTCTCCCGAAACGGGAAGATGCCCGGCTCGGCGCAGGAGATCCGCTATATCAACCGCGACGAGAACACGCACTTGTGGCTGTTCCGCAATATCATCACGGAGCTGCAAAAGGAGCAGCCGGAGTTGTTCACCGCCGAGAGCGTACAAGCGCTGCGCGAGATGATGCGTGAGGGCGTGGAGCAGGAGATCGCATGGGGGCATTATGTGATCGGCGACGACATCCCGGGGTTGAACCGGCAGATGATCAGCGATTACATCCGCTATCTCGGCAATCTTCGCTGGACGAGCCTTGGCTATCCGGCATTGTATCCGGGCTTTGAGAGCGAACCGGAGAGCATGGAATGGGTCAGCCAGTACGCTGACGCCAATATGGTCAAGACCGATTTCTTTGAGGCACGCAGTACCGCCTACGCCAAGAGCACCGCACTGATAGACGATTTATAAGAAAACCAAAGACATCAGAATAGGAGGTATTTTTTATATGGATATCCGAACGGTAACAGATGCCATCCGCTATGTAGGGGTGGATGATAACACATTGGCACTCTTTGAAAACCAGTACCCCGTCCAGCCTATGGGAGTGAGCTACAACTCCTATGTCATTCTGGACGAGAAAATCGCCGTGATGGACAGCGTGGACGCACGGGCGGCGGAGGAATGGCTTTCCAATGTAGCGCAGGTGTTGGGGGGGCGCAACCCCGATTATCTTGTGGTCACACACATGGAGCCGGATCATTCCGGCAGCCTCATGCGGATAGCGCAAGAGTACCCGGAGATGAAGATCGTGGGAAACGCGAAAACATTTACCCTGATCAAGCAGTTCTTTGGCACGGGTGCATTGTCGGAAGACCGTATGCTGGAGGTTGGCGAGGGCAGCACGATCTCTCTGGGCTCACACCGGCTGCGCTTCCTGCTGGCACCGATGGTACACTGGCCGGAGGTGATGACGGCGTATGAGGAAACGGAAAAAATCCTGTTCTCGGCGGATGCCTTCGGACGCTTTGGCTCACTGGAACGGACTGCCCGTGCCCCCTGGGTGCCGCAGGCCCGACGGTATTATTACAATATTATCGGGAAATATGGCGCACAGGTGCAGGCTCTGCTGAAAAAGACCTCCGCGCTGGAGATCCAAACGATCTGCCCGCTCCATGGTCCCGTGCTTACAGAAGGGCTGGAGGAGTGTCTGCGGCTCTATGATCTCTGGTCACAATGGGAACCAGAAGAATCGGAGAGCATACTGATTGCCCACGCATCCATCCATGGAAATACTGCCCATGCGGCGAAGACCCTCAAGGGTAAATTAGAGAAAAAAGGCGTGCAGGTCAGCATATGTGATCTCACTGTGACAGATCTTTCCTACGCTGTTGCCAGTGCGTTCTACTGCGGGAAACTGGTGTTGGCCTGCTCCACTTATGACGGAGGACTGTTCCCGCCCATGAAGGCCTTTTTGGATCATTTACAGACAAAGGGATTCCGAAACCGCCGGATCGGCCTCATGGAAAACGGCTCATGGGCCCCTGCTGCCGCGCGGCTGATGCGCGCCGAGTTGGAAAAGATGAAGGAACTCCGACTGTGTGAAACGGAGGTATCGCTGCGCGGCGCACTGAACCAAACCAGCGAAGCGCAGATGGACGCTCTTGTGGCGGAGCTCTGCGCGGAATAAGCTGCAACAAACCGCAGATATTCTCGTACAGATGATGGTCTTACTCATCTGCTTTATGTCCCAAGGGCAGAGTACCGTCATCTCAGGTTGAGGTCACGATGTGGTGTGGGGCGAGAACGGAGTCTTGAGAATACCCAAACAAAAGAAAGGAGCTGACAGATATGGCAGCTATGAATATGAATCAGGAGCAGTTTGAGCAGGCGACCCGGGGCGAAAAGCCCGTTTTGGTGGATTTCTGGGCGCCCTGGTGCGGCTATTGCCGGAGGATCGGCCCTGCGTATGAGAAGATTGGAGAGGAATACGCGGACAGCCTCGTTGTCAGCAAGATCAATATTGACGAGGAGCCGCGGCTGGCGGGGGCCGAGGGGATTGAGGTCATCCCAACTCTGGTGCTGTACCGGAACGGAAAGGCCGTGGATTCCATCACCGCGCCCGGCTCAAAGGCAGAGATCGACCGCTTCATTCAGGAAGCCTTGGCGAAATAACGGAGGGTTCAGATATGAACAACAATCATGTTTATGATATGCTCGTGGTGGGCGGCGGCCCGGGCGGCTACACCGCCGCCCTGTACGCGGCCCGGTCGGGGCTGGACACCGTCGTGCTGGAAAAGCTGTCTGCTGGCGGGCAGATGGCCCTGACCGAGCAGATCGACAACTACCCCGGCTTTGAGAACGGGATCGACGGCTTCTCTCTGGCGGAGAAGATGCAAAAGCAGGCGGAGCGTTTTGGGGCACGCAGCGAATACGCGGAAGTTCTCCGCATGGATCTGACGGCGGTTCCCAAGCTCGTGGAGACCAGCGAGGGGATCTTCCGGGGGAAAACCGTGGTGCTGGCCACCGGCGCAGACCCCAGAACGCTGGGAGTTGCCGGAGAGACGGAGCTGTTGGGCCGGGGCGTGGCCTACTGTGCCGCCTGCGATGGGATGTTTTACAAGGACAAAACGGTGGTCGTGGTGGGCGGCGGCAATTCCGCCGCGGCAGATGCCCTCCTTCTCAGCCGCGTGGCGAAAAAGGTGATCCTCGTCCACCGCAGAGACACCCTGCGGGCCACCAAGATCTATCACGAGCCACTGGAACAGGCCGAAAATGTGGAATTCCGCTGGAACAGCACCGTTTCCGCGCTGCTTTCCGGGGACAGGCTGACCGGCGTACGCCTGCGGGACACCGTCACCGGTGAGGAAAGCGTGGTGGACTGCGACGGCGTATTTGTCAGCGTGGGCCGACAGCCCGCCACGGCGCTGGCGGTGGGTCAACTGGCGCTGGACGGCGGCGGCTATATCGTGGCCGGAGAGACCACGGAAACCAGTATTCCCGGCGTTTACGCCGTGGGCGACGTGCGGACGAAGCCCCTCCGTCAGGTGGCCACCGCCGTGGCGGACGGCGCGGTGGCAGTCCACATGGCGGAGAAATATATCGCGGAAAACCGATAAGGAAGGTAGATTGAAAAAGCCATGTTTAAGGTCAGGCCGGATACGACCGCAGTGGGGATGCCGACATATCTGCAAGGAAAACTGCCAGAGTGATGGCAGATAAGATCACCCATGTAAGATCGGGAGATATGTTGTCTCTCCATATCCAGTCCACGCAACAGTGAGCAACTGAACACAAAACACAGCCACAGATGTACTCTGCGGCTGTGCTTTTATGCATAGTACTTACGGAAAGGATTCGATAAGCAGATTTCTGTGATACGGATTTTGGATTCTCGCAGAGAGGAATTTCGATTGAGTAAAGCATATGAGCAGAAAATTGACGTGGTAAATGTCATTACTGCTCCAGAAATTGAAATGCTGATTATTCATGCGGAAGGAGCATATGATCAGTTTAAGCGTTCTGGAAAAAACCAAGCGAATTTTGTAAAACAAATCTTCGGATGCATGATGTGAAGTCGTATGAGATAGAATCGTCTTCGATGCCTCGTTGGGAAACCAACGAGGTATTTTTTTTGCCCCAATCCGACTGCATAGGACACTGAAAAAATCAAAACAAACCGTATGTAGTCCTGCAAGGACAACCAAAGTGCGCCTACGAGGCCAACGCGAAACCGGAGGATTCTTGTTAAACTTACTTTGTAAGGACGAAAGTCCGGATGTCCCTTGAAAACTGAATACTCATTCTTCAGGTACATTCCTGTTTGGTCGAGCCTTCGACTGCACGCCATGAAGCCCATCGGGGCGATAGCGGTTTCGCAGAAGCAAATGCCGGATTGCAACCGGCGGCGGTGCTAAAGCCAGACAGGGACAATGATACTTCCGTAATTCGCGGTCCGGCCATAAGGAAGGCGGGATGGTTAAATTCCAATGGAGCAGTGAAGCACACTGCCGCCTGTGAGAAATCCTACATCTCTGGGGTGATAAGAAAAAGTACAGAGAAACCATATTTTCAGAAAGCACTGCTGGGTGCTGTATCAGCATGATACCTGGCAGGCTTTATCCATATCAGTGTATGGAGATTGGAGACAACAGAAAATGAAAGAAAACTGGGTTTATCGGCGAGGTGATTTATATCTCGCCAATCTCGGTGTTCCGGTTGGATCAAAGCAGGGCGGTGTTCGTCCTGTTGTGGTTCTTCAGAATGATGCCGGTAATTATTATGCGCCGACAATCACGATTGCTCCGCTGACATCGAAAATTGAGAAGAAGCGAAAGCAGCCAACGCATTTC
Organism: Pilosibacter fragilis; assembly: GCF_032490495.1. NCBI lineage: Bacteria > Bacillati > Bacillota > Clostridia > Eubacteriales > Clostridiaceae > Pilosibacter > Pilosibacter fragilis. The sequence continues at coordinate 244,178 of NZ_JAVYJB010000004.1, forward strand.
TTTCTCCGTAAAGCAAAGGGACTGGCAAAACCGTCTATGGTATTGGCAGAACAGCTCGACACCTGCGACAAGATATGCGTGATTCGCTATCTTGGGCGGGTAAGTAAGGGGCAGATGCGTGGGATTGAAGAAGCTGTAAGGATTCAGCTTGGTTATTACATTCCGGAACAGGCAGAGAAAAAAAGACAGGGCAAATGCCGAAAGGAAGGCGAAGAAGGCGATGGATAAACTGATTACAAGGAAGGAAGCAGCCAGTATACTGGGAATCAGCGTAAAAACACTGGATGCTGCAAGAACAGACGGTTTGATCTCCTATGTTCAGTATGTGGAAAACGGCTGCGTTTATTTCACGGAAGTGGGGATTCAGGAGTACATTGCAAAATGTACGCACCGTGCAAAACCGATGGAACGTGCTGCGACATATCGCAAACCTCGAAGCTTTCGGCGGTAAAAATCGACATCGTTGAGTATGGACGATGAATCCGCAATAATGAAAGCAACAACAGGATTGGAGGTAATGATATGGCGGCAAGAAGAATGATGCTTCCCGATTATGGTACGGTGGGTATGAAGGGAACGCAGTATTATCGCACCCGTGTAACAGATCAGCAGGGGCGGCGGGTTTCCTTATATGCAAGAACGAGAGAGGAACTGTACCAGAAGGAACAGGAAGCGATCCAGCAGATTGAGAACAAGACGTATCGCCGCAGTACACCTATATTACGAATCTGATTCATGCTTCGGTTGATCCGAAGACCGTTCAGTATCTTGCCGGTCATGAAAGTAGCAAGATCACCATGGATATTTACGCCAAGGTGAAATATAATCGCCCAGAGCAGCTCGCGGGAGTGCTGGAAGATGCTTTTGCATCGTGGGATTAAGAGTAAATCAGAAAAAACTTAGGGCAGGGATGGTCAAAAATCCCTGCCCTTTTTACATACATTCGACATCCTTGAAGGAAGTAGTGTACGCCATGATAATAAGAGTAGCAACACCCAATGTATGAAGATAGACGAGGAGGAGAACACATGGCTAAAGGAAAAAAGCGCCCTGCTGAACTTCCGGAATACGGAACAGTGATGATGAAAGGGGTACAGTATTACCGCACCCGGATTACAGATGCAGACGGAAAGAGAGTGGCGATTTATGGGCTGACACGCGAAGAATTATATGACCGGGTGGAAGATGCCCAGAAGAAAATCGCGGAAGTGGTTTTCCACAGAGAGAATCCGACCGTAGAAGAGTACTGCGAAAAATGGCTGTTGATGCGGTCTGGAACGGTAAGAACCAATACGTTGGAGGGATACGTGCGGATGGTGAATCGGTACATCGTGGGGCCGATTGGACAGATGTATATGGATGAGGTGACCACAGATGACCTGCGGCTGCTGATGGTTCCGCTATCAAAAGGTTCTTCCGGAATGTATGGTCAGCTCAATATGCTGATTAAGAACATTTTTAATTCGGCAGAAGAGAGCAAGGTGATCAAAGAGAATCCATCCAAAACGATTTGCGCAAGAGGAGGAAAGCCTGCGAAACGGCGCGAAGCTTTGACGGATGAACAGACTGCCATTTTGCTGGATAGCATTCGTGAGCTACCACCGTATGTTTTCGTAATGATCGGCTTGTACGCGGGATTGCGTAGAGAAGAGATTCTTGGATTGAAATGGGACTGCGTATTCCTGGATGAAAAAACGCCGTACATTTCTGTAAGGCGTGCATGGCATGTGGAAGGCGGTGAGCCGGTGGTCAACACACTTTTGAAGACTCCGGCAGCGAAGCGAGATGTTCCGATTCCCAAATGCCTGGTAGCCTGTCTCAAGGAAGCAAGGGAAAAATCAGAATCGGAATATGTGATCTCCAATTCAAAGGGAACTGTTTTGACGGAAGCACAGTTTGTGAGGGTCTGGAAGTACATAACAGTCCGTTCCACCGCAGAACGCTGTTATTACACCTATGTAAATGGGCAGTCCATCAAGCATAGAATAAAGCCAAGGCTTGGTGAGCATCAGCCGAACAATCCCAAGCTGGTGTATACGATGGACTTCAAGGTGACTCCGCACATGCTGCGGCACACCTACATCACCAATCTGATTTACAAAGGTGTTGATCCAAAGACGGTGCAGTATCTGGCAGGCCATGAGAACAGCAAAACGACTATGGACATCTATGCGAAAGTCAAGTATAATAAACTTGAGAAATTAAGCAGCGTTGTGAATGCTGCATTCGGGCTGCGTTAAACGGCACCAAAAATCTCGCGATTTCGTGGGTTTACCTATGGGTTTACTGAGAGAGGAAAACCAGAAAACCCGCATAAATACTGGACTTTTTGGACCAAGGATAGGTGAGTACGGTCTCAAAGCAGCTCGTCGCGCTCCGCAGTTCAGCAAGCGATAATCGACTGCTCAGACTATATCAAAAGGTTTACAAAAGCCCGGAAAATCAAGGTTTTCCGGGCTTTTGCTATATCTAAACGGGCTGATATGGTTTGACCAAATTTGGCAAAACGAGAGCCGATTTCATCCAATTTTTAGTGGTCCGCAAGTGGTTAACTGGCTAAAAAGAGGGCAAAAAGAGGGGGAAGTGGTTCCTAAAGTGGTTAACCGAGAGCCGATTTTTTGGGGGGGCTTTTCAGCCCTCCTTCCCCTCGTTTTTGGCTGTGGCAGTTTGGCATAGTTTGAGCTAATTTGAATAATTGAATATGAATTTGATGTAGCACACAGTATAAATGCTGGGTGCTTTTTTCATTTCAGGAACTCGTATTCCGGCGATAGAAAGAGCCGTCACTTCACTGTTAATTTTGAAGTGGCGGCTTTTTCTATTTCCAGAAGCAACAGCAATAATCAGAAATGAGGTGAAGTCAATGAACACGCAAATCATCGCCATTGCCAACCAGAAAGGGCGCTATGTGCCAGTGGCACATGTTCAGCGCCGACCGGAGCGGGAGCGGAGAAGCGTTGGCAAGACAACGACCTGTGCCAACTTGGGAATCGGGCTGGCGCAGGCCGGAAAGAAAGTCCTGCTGATCGACGGAGACCCGCAAGGCAGCCTGACGATCAGCTTAGGCAATCCCCAGCCGGACAAGTTGCCCTTTACGCTGTCGGACGCTATGGGGCATATCCTGATGGATGAGCCGATTCATTCCGGCGAGGGTATCCTGCACCACCTGGAGGGAGTAGACTTGATGCCCGCCGACATTCAACTTTCCGGTATGTGAATATAATTTAGAATGAAAAGTAGCAGGACAATGGGAGATGAGACCCAATGCCCTGCTTCTCTGTTTATTCGGAACGAACTGTAATATATTTTTGTTTTCGACTGTTTGGCTTATCTGGAATAGTCATTTTAAGCTGGCCACTTGCCAGTAGAGGATTCAAATATTTTCTTGTAAAATAAGTGAGATTTCGATAACCAATAAACGAGCAAATTTCTTGTTTGCTTTTTTCTGTTATACAAAAATCCAAGACTGCGTGTAGGATGTCCTGTGATTTATCTTGATCACTAACTTGGTCACAATCTTGGTCACTGACTAAGTCTTTCTGACTAAGATGGTAATTCACATTTTTCAAAATGACTCTGAAATCTGTCGCTGTTGAGGAAAATTCGGGCTTATATGCCTCTGTGTATCCAGGCAGCTTTTCGGTTTCACTGACGATTTTGCGTAGGCCACTTCCACGGCGTTCCATGTACTTCATGCGGTGGAACAGGTCAGCAATCACAGGGTTTCGTCGCATGGAACGGATACTGTAAATATCGTATTCCTGAATTGAGCCGCCGCCAAACATACCGCCCGGAGATGTGATTTCCACCCGATCATCAAACATATCAATATGGATTTCGCTGCCAAGCACAATATAATCACGATGGATAAGCGCATTGACAAGAGCCTCTGTCACAGCTCGTTCAGCATAATCCGGCTTGTCTACCCGATACTGTGCCTCTTTGACAAAATGGACTTTGGAATTATTGCGAATAAATTCGCTGCCGCTTTTCAGTAGATAAATCAGATTCCCTTCGTATTCTTTATCGTCCAATGCATCATCAAAGATAGAGCCTTTTTCCAAGCCATTCCACCGGGTACAGAACATACGGGAGTTATAGACTGTGTGCTGATCAGTCATGAGCTTTCCGGCATTGGTCAAGACCCCATTTTTGTCAGTCAAACCGAAGGAGACATAATCGGATGGCTCAAAGCGGAGACCAGTCCGTTCCAGATAGGTTGCTTCCAGAAGTGTAAAGCTGTAATCCTTTTTTACCGCATCTGTTGTTAGGGTATTAAAGGACTGATTGCTTCCCTTTAAGATCAGTTCATTCACAATGTAATCCGGGGCAATTACGCTTTCATTTCCAACACGGATATATGCTTCCATCACGCCGTCTGCCTTGTAATAATATGGGGTGCTGCGGCCGGGAGAAACCTCCAGAGCTAATAGATTTTTACCATCTTCCTGTAATGGTTTTAAGATAAACTGAGGTAATGGTGTGATTCGTTCTTTGATTAAGCGGCTGATCGCTTCAGCATCCTTTTGAACATCGGACAAGCCGATAGGCTCCCGGTCATCGGAGACTCCGAAAAACAGAGTGCCGCCGATTCCATTGGAAAAGGCACTGACACTTTTTTAACCAGCTTTTTGGCTTTTTTGTTTCGAGAGCAACTTTGAAATCACATTCTGTTGCTTCAGCAATGAGCTGTTCTATCATAGAAATCCCTCCTTTGAGGTTGTAGAATGTTCTTTTTTATTATACCTAGCGGAGAAAGTTATTGCAACGATAGAAGCAAAGAGTTCAGCGAAAACAAAAATATTTATGAGAGGAGGTCCTTCTATTATGGTAATTACAAGTATCATGCCGCTTCGCCAGCAGAAACTCCGCATCGGCGGTCCGGCTGTCACAGCCATAGCCGGTAATCAGTTTTCCGTTGTCGGTCTTTTGCGGATTTGCCACATAATCAATAATATCGCTGATTGCCTGACTCTCAGTGCGCCCCTTGCCGATATGCAGGGGCATGATGCGTGTGGTTGCCATAGATGGAGCCTCCTTTCTCATAAGCAGAGGAGATATTTTCTGATTTTTCATGGGGATTGACATATTTTCTAAAGTTGCATATAATAATAGTACAAGGTAGGCAACGGCGTGTGTCTGCCAAAGCGTTGAAGCATAATAGCGTACCGGAATGCCTTGTTATGCAGAGCTTTCAGTAGGGGTTGTGCAGTAACCTCAAACCGGAGTAGGCTGCAAGCCGAAAGAAAATGCTCAAAGCCGCCTTGCATTGCAGGGCGGCTTTCTTTATGTGGACAGAGAGGTTTTATGGATAAATTACAAAAGTGTGCAAAAGCATTTGAAAATTTGTTGGAGATACAATATCGGATCATTATTGGCCGAAAGGGAAAAACCGCAGAGTTGGTGATTGGCTTCTCCAAACTGGACTTTCATCATTTGATGGGTCTTGGAAAACTGAAAGATTTGCGGATCGCAAAACAAAATCGTGGTTCTGTATTTGATGAAATCATAACCGGCATCATGACATTGCGCCGAAGCGTCCCTTTTTTCGTCCTTTATGATTCGTTTTCCGCAATGGTACGCCGCAAAAGATTCATTTCGGCTTCATAGCCGTAATCCTCTTTTTCGCTGCTCTCCTTTGCCAATTCCAACGCCTGACGGCATAGATCCAAACCGGCTTTCTTTTCCCTGCGGCCGCCGATACCCAAAAGCTTGCAGCGCGCCAAGCGCATTTTGCATTTCACACTGCCCAATTTCTCGCCAGTTTCATAGCAGCGGCGCGCTTCCTTTCCGTCCTGCGCAACGACGACGCCGTTTTCATAAAAACGCCCCAACGCCCACCAGGCGCTGTCGTCATTCCCATCGGCAGCTTTGCGGTAATGGGCATACGCCTCAGACAGCTTCCCTGCCTGCTCCAAATGCCATCCCATGTTGTAATCCGCCATGGCTTCGCCCAGCTCCGCCGCGCGGCGATACCATTCCATGGCCGTTTCCAAATCCCGCGGCACGCCCCGTCCCATCGCATAACATTCGCCCAGGCTATTCATGGCAGCCGGGTGGTTCTGCTCTGCTGCTCGTTCGTACCAGCAAATTGCCTTTTTCATATCCTGTTCCACGCCTTCGCCGTGGTCGTACTGCCAGCCGAGCTCATACATGTCATCAGCATTTCCGCCCTCGGCGGCAGCAGTATACCAACGGATCGCTTCCGTCATATTTTGTTCCACGCCTTCGCCGTGCTCGTAGCAGCATGCCAGATTATGCATGGATTGCAAATTGCCACACTGTGCGCCCTGCTCATACCATTTTACGGCTTCCTGCCAATTCTGCTCCACGCCATATCCCCTTTTATAGCACCGGCCAAGATTGCACATGGCACTGCCGTTGCCGCCTTCGGCACTGCGGCGATACCAGTAAAACGCCCTGTCTTCGTTCTGTTCCACGCCTTCGCCGCCCTCGTAGCAGCATGCCAGATTATGCATGGATTGCAAATCGCCGCACTGTGCGCCCTGCTCATACCATTTTATGGCTTCCTGCCAATTCTGCTCCACGCCATATCCCATTTGATAGCACAAGCCCAGATTGCTCATGCTAACCGGATTGCCGCACTCCGCACTTCTGCGATACCAGGAAAAGGCCTGCTCCCAACTCTGCTCCACGCCGCGGCCCTTTTCATAGCAGCATCCCAGATTATGCATGGATTGCAAATCGCCACACTGTGCGCCTCTGCGATACCAGGAAAAGGCCTGCTCCCCACTCTGCTCCACGCCGCAGCCCTTTTCATAGCAGTATCCCAGAGCCGTCATTGCCGCGCTCACGCCACTCTCTGCCGCCTCGCGGAACCAATGCACAGCATGCTCCCAGTTTTGCTCCACGCCGTCGCCGTATTCATAGCATACGCCCAGCCGGTACATACCTTCACCGTAGCGCTGATACGCCGCCGCGCGCACCCAGTGCACGGCCTCGGCAGCGTCGGCTTCCACGCCGATCCCGTCGTGGAAGGCGCGGGCGAGCAGCATCTGTCCGCGGGGCGAACCGTATTCCGCCGCCTTGCAGTATAACTCGGCAGCCTTTTCCGCATCCGGAGCCGTGCCGATGCCGTATTGATAGCACACGCCCAAGCAGCACACCGCATTCAGGCTCCCCATTTCCACCGCCTGCTGATAAAGCCAAAAAGCCTGAACCGGATCCGCCTCCACGCCGTTTCCCTGCTCCATGCAGATGCCCAGATTGCATACGCCCCATGCGCTGCCGAGATATGCAGCTTTCCGAAAACAATCCACCATGCGCTTTTTATCCGATGCCTCTGCATCCCAAAGGGTGTTGCCTAAAGCCGTCCAATCATCTCCGGTCATATCGGCCTCGTTGGCGCGCAGCAATTTCCGGCCGCACTGCGGACAGCGCTCCGGCAGCTTTTCGCCTTCATCCCAATAATTACAGGTGTGATCCTCGCAGTGATAAATCATCGTTTCTAACTCCTTCCGCCTGCTGAAAAAAGCAGCGCGTTACACTATTTTCTATAGTATAACACGCTGCTTCAAAAAAGGAAAGACCGATCGGTCAGTCCTCGTTGCCGAAGAACTTATCGTGCACCACTTTGATGGCGCGGTTTGCATCGTCCTTGCAGAAGAAGTATCTGGAAGATTATGCAGTACAGCATGGATTTGATAATATTCAGCATTTCAGTGATGATGGATATTCAGGAACGAACTTTGCTGGGGTTAGATAGCGATACTTTTTACATCTACCATGTTGCGGCGGTCATGGTTGACAACTTGCGTCGGCTCCTGCTCGGTATCAACCTGTCCGACAAAGCTATAATGGATTTCGATTTTCCGGGTGTTGGTTTCCCGGTCTAATTCATGTATCAAAATACGGTCGATAAACTCATGGACGTTTTCATAGGTCAATTCCTGTATGTCGCTGTATTTCCCGACAATCTGAATAAACCTTGATATATCCCTTTTTCGCTCGGTAACGGTTGCGATCTGCTGTTGTAACTCGTCTATCCTTGCGGCAAGGGATTTCTTTTCGTCCTCATAGCCGGAAGTTAGAAACACAAACCGTTCATCTGTCAGTCTGCCTAATGCGTTGTCCTCATACAGCTTGCGGAAAAGCGTGTCAAGTTCGGTCATACGCGCCTGTGCTTTGAAAAGTTCCTTTTGCTGCTGCGCTAATGCCTTTCTCGCTTCCATGTCGCCGTACTCGGTAGCTTTACAGATAAAGTCCTGTTCGTGTTCCTTAACATACCGCAAAACCCGCCGCATATCTTCCAGCACTAAATCAAGAAGTACGTTTTTGCGGATATAATGAGAGGTACACTCGCTGCCTGTCCTTGCCCTGTTGCGCCATGCGCCGCAAGAATAGGAAAACTTGCGCGGCTCGATATTTACGCCCTGTTGGTAATACATCTTATGTCTGCAACCAGCGCAAAACAGCAAGCCGGAAAAAATATCAATCTCCGCTGCTTTTGTCGGGCGGTGGCGGGTAGCAATCCGCTTTTGCGCAAGTTCAAAGGTTTCCTCGTCAACAAGCGGCTCATGGGTGTTTGGGAAGAAATAGCGTTGTTCTTCTTCGTTCTTCCGGGTCTTTTTCGACTTGTAGGATACCTTGTGAGTTTTCGCGGTTATGGTATGCCCTAAATATTCCTGCCTTGCTAATATGTCATAGAGCGTTTTGTCCGGCCAAGTATAGGGGGCGATCATTGCCCGCTGATACCGCGCCTGTCCTGTACGCTGATAGCGCAACGCTCCAATCGTCAAGACTTTGTTTTCCGCAAGCCATTTTTGGATTTCGCACATACGCACGCCGCTAACAAACATAGCGAAAACCTGTTTGACAATCGGCGCGGTTTCCGGGTCGGGTATAAGGTGGTGGCGGTTGTTCGGGTCTGGGATATAGCCGTATGGATATTCCCCGTTGACGCGCTCGCCTTTTTGCGCCTGTGCCTGTTTAACTGCGCGGATTTTCTTGCTTGTGTCGCGGGCGTAAAACTCGTTAAACCAGTTCCGCAAGGGGGTAAACTCGTTATCCTCCCGCGCTGTGTCAACTCCGTCGTTGATCGCGATATAGCGTACTCCGTTTTCGGGAAATACAATCTCTATGAGTTCGCCCGTTTTCAGATAGTTTCTGCCAAGACGGGAAAGGTCTTTGGTAATGACCGTCGCCACTCGTCCGGCTTCCACTTCCTGCAACATCGCTTGCAGCCCCTCGCGCTCAAAACTCACGCCGGAAAATCCGTCGTCCACAAAAAACTTTGTGTTCAAAAAATGGTGTTCGTCCGCATAGCGTTGAAGTATCATTTTTTGGTGCTGTATGCTTCCGCTTTCTCCGGCTTGCATATCCTCTTGACTTAAACGGCAGTAAAGGGCGGTGATTTTATTCGACTGTAACATTAGTCCTCCTTTCCGACAGCCGAATAAACAGGTATAATGTGTTGCTATCATTATACCATATCCCGCCGCCTAATGCACTACTCGGACGCTAAAAATCCCGGATTTCCGGGCTTTTTCTGCAAATCCTTTACAATGAGTTTCTCAATCTTTTTATGGATTGTATCGGTTGCCTTTTCACTCGGCAACGCTTGAACAAGATAGGTGATTTTCCCTATTTTGCGTTCGGTTGTAATTGTCTGTTTTTTATCCATTAGAAAAACCTCCTTTTCCTGTATGGATAAACTATATTCGTCAAAAGGCAAAAACGGGCGGTTGTTAGCTGCAACCTCACGGGAGTTTCACCCCGGCCCATGCTTATGGGTGCGCCGCGCAATACTTTGAGGGTGTTCAACGCGGGAGTATCATTGTGCCGCCTTGTATGTCGTCGCCCACAAGCTGCTAAACCTGTTTTACGGCGCGGTAGTTCTCGCTCGGCTTTTCCCCTATGGGGAAAAGCTGTCATGGCGTACCCGCCGACTGGCTCGGTACAGACGGAATGTACCCGTTTGCCTGTTATGCTGCGCACCAAAGGCCGCTTTCTTTGTCAAAGAACAATAGGCTTTGTCGGCCTGCAAAAGCACATCAACAGCGGATATGCTTTTGCGGAACGACAAATAGCCCATAACGGGAAGCGTGGAAAGGGGACACGCTCCCCGCATGGGCTAAAAGATTATCCTACATGAAAAGCAAGGGTGCGGGTAATAAGGCGCACTTGCAGCCTGTTACGCATTTCCTCGTCCACATAGGAATAGGTATTGCCCGCGTCGTCTTTCAGCGTGCGGGTACAAAGTTTCGCTATGTAACCCTCGTAGTGCTTCAAGATCGCGCACATGGCGGTTGTGTCGCCGTTTGCCGCTGCGGAAATGACAGGGAACGGCAACAGATTTTCAGACTTCCTAACGGTATTCATCATCTGCTTTTCCCTCCAAATACTGTTTGATTTTCGCAAGCGCGGATTTCCTGTGCCGGAAAACCGTCGTGCGTACAACATTCAGCAGTTCGCCAATTTCCGCGTCGCTCATATCCAAGAAGTAGGACAAAAGGATAATGTCGCGTTTCCTTTCGGGCAAAGCGTTAAGGGCTTCGGCAAGCAGTTCATTTTTGACGAGTACATCAAAGCCGGACACTTGAAAACGGAAATAATCGCTTTCGTATTCGTCCGTTGTGAAAAGCTGCGCGAGTTCGCTTTCGCTCAAATCCGAAAAAGTAACTTCGCGTGCTGCGCGTTTCGCAAGAGTGCGGCGGTGGCTTTTCGCTTCGCCGACCAAAGTTTTCTTTGCTAATGCGTCGTACTGATGTTGTATTCTTTCCTTGTCGGAAGAAGATAGCTCCATAGAGTTCACCTCCTTCCCGCGTGGAGTAGAGGACGGGAGTTAAGGGCTTGTCCTCTCTGCCCCTTTCGCTCCGTACCCGTTCGGGAGATGGCTCTTGAGTGCGCTTTTCAGAAAAAAGTTGAAAAAAGCAAAATGCGCCCGTCCGCAAGACGCGGACGGGCGCAAAGGAAATGTAAGCAGTAGCTAAATGTATTGACAGTTCACATTCATAGCCGGAATATCCCGCTTGCGGAGCATAGCTTTTTTTGACCGCAAAGCATTAGGCGGGTTACAGTAAATAAAAATGGACACGGCGATACCTCCCCGATACCGCCGTATCCTTAAAAAAGGGCGACTTTAATACACTACCCGCAATCCATTCTATAATAGGGAACAGCGGCTTTTGCGCAATATTAAATAAAAAAGCCGATAACACATAGGTTTTTTGACCTAATGCGTTATCGGCTCTGCGTCTATGCGTCTGGCACTTTTAATCATTTTTTTTTGAATTTATTATATGTGTTAGCTAACTGTCCACAAGCCGCGTTAATCTCTCTGCCATGAGAAACTCTCATAGTAACTTCAAGTCCTGCTTGCTCTAATTGATGTTTGAATGCAACTATTTCCCGTTTCTGTGGTGCTTTAATTCTTGAATTGCTTGTTGGGTTGTATTGTAACACGTTAATCATAACTTTTTTGCCCCGAAACCATTTTGCAAGTTGTCTTACATCTGAGGGCCGGTCATTTATACCCGGTAAAAGCAAATACGCAAAGACAATTTTGCGATTATGCCTTTCAGAATAGGATAAGGCTTGCTTAACAACATCTTCAATAGCATATATGCGCATGTGAGGAATAATACGATTTCTTGCAGATTGTGTTGCTGCGTGTAAAGATATTGTCAACTGAATTTTAAGATGTTCCTCGCGCAATTTTTTTAATTGATCGACCGGACCAACTGTTGATATGGTAATGCCGTCGGTTGGAAAGTTGAGCCCATATCTATCTCGGAGAATATGGATTGCTTTTATCAAGTTGTCATAATTGAATAAAGGCTCTCCCATACCCATAAAAACGATACGGTTTACTTTTCGACGCAACAATATAATCTGTTGTACGATTTCTGACGATGTTAGATTACGAACAAAGCCATTTCGCCCGGACTCACAAAAAATACAACCAACAGGACAACCGACTTGTGTGCTCACGCAAACAGTTCCACCATCTCGCCGCTTGATAAAAACCGTTTCAATGTATTTGTTGTCTTTCAGTTCGTAAACATACTTTTCAGTATCACTGCTTTTGCAAATATTTTTTACCAACATTGATAGATTTTTTTTGCGTGGTAATTGCTTATATAATTCTTCATATAAGGCTTTTGCTTCATTCTCGCCAATAACTTCCGACATTTCTTTGTAAGTAAATCCGTATGGATCATTCCGTACTTCCGCAGGCGTATATTTAGGTAAACGTTTCATTTTTATATCCTTTCTTCTAAATAATAAAAGTTTGTTTTTCTGTATTTTTGATTACAATCTCTAATTTTTCTACATCAATGATATGCGTCAATTTGCATTTAGGGCAGAAAAGAGGAAAATCTTTTAATACAGTATTATGAAATACTTGAACTCTCGTCTTTCCGTTACAAATCGGACATTTTATCCAATATTTTTTAAGCATTATATTTCACTCGTCCTTTTTACACAAAAAAATGCAGGTCAATCCTCAACATGAGCATTGACCTGCATTTATAATGCACAGAGCAGTACAACAAAACTAAGGCATAGCTTGCACTATGTCTATACTATATCTATACGTCGTTAGTTTTTTGTATAGCATCCGCAAAATAAGCATGACAAAAAAGCCCATGTTGAAAATGGGAAAATCCTTTTTTTCAATGCTTATCTAATACGCATGCTATGCAACATAAACGCCGCCTCCTTTTACATAAATTTTATTTTATCAGAAAATCAGTCTACTGTCAATACACAACAGGAAGTATTTAACCTAATGATATGAATTGTGTGGACATATCCAAAAAGAAAGGTGAACTGTAAAATGTAACAGGGTGAATGAAAATGGCAAAAAGACCCGTACCATTGTACGACTTTAAGGCTTTCGGGGCAGCTATAAAAGCCGCGAGAAATGAATACGGCGAGAGCCGCAAAAAGGTAAGCGACGAGTTATATATTTCCCCGCGCTACCTTGCGAATATCGAGAACAAGGGACAACAGCCGAGTTTACAGGTATTCTATGACCTTGTAACCCGGTATCATATTTCGGTAGATCAATTTTTCTTCCCGAACAGCAATGCGGAGAAATCCACCGGGCGGCGGCAGCTTGACGCGCTGCTGGACGGTATGAGCGATAAAGGCATACGGATTGTAACCGCAACAGCAAGGGAGATAACGGAAGTCGAAAAAGCAGAGGATTAACCTCACAATATGAGAAATCGGGAGATTGCAGCGCATGGCGGCTGCAATCTTTTTTTGCGTCCAAAATCAAAGGAACGCGCAACAAATACCGCCTTTCGGTGGGGGTATGGAGTAGATAGCAAGCACAGCAAACGAGTACCCGTTTGCGGAAAATGCTTGTTGGGATAATCCCAAACCCTTATACCGAAAGGCGGTGCGGAAATGGAAAACCGAAAGAGAAATATACAGATGAAGTTTTACGTTACGGAAGAAGAAAAGCGGCTGATCGACGAGAAGATGAAGCAGCTTCCCATAAAGCAGTATGGGGCATACTTCCGTAAAATGGCGATAGACGGGTATATTCTTGTCGTTGACCGAAGCGACACAAAAGCATATATCCGGGAACTGCAAGCGGTGAGCCGGAACATCAACCAAATTGCAAAACGCGCCAATGCGACGGGGACGGTTTACAGGCAGGATATAGAGGACATTAAAAAGGCGGTGGACGAGATATGGCGGTTACAAAGACGCACCCTATTAAATCAACCTTAAAGGCTGCGATAGACTATATCTTAAATCCCGAAAAGACAGACGGGAAGCTGCTTGCGTCCTCTTTCGGCTGCGGGCTGGAAACCGCCGATATTGAGTTTGCATGGACGCGGGAAGCTGCCGGAGATCGCGGCACACATTTAGGGCGGCACTTGATACAATCCTTTGCGGTGGGAGAAACCACACCGGAAGAAGCGCACAAAATCGGCATGGAACTTGCCGGGGCGGTATTAGGCGGCAAGTATGAGTTTGTTTTGACAACTCACGTCGATAAAGACCATCTGCATAATCACTTGATTTTCAACGCGGTTAGCTTCGTTGACTACAAAAAGTACCATTCCAACAAGCAAAGCTATCACTTTATCCGGCGCACCAGCGACAGGATATGTAAAGAGCATGGGCTATCCGTCGTCGTACCGGGACAGGACAAGGGAAAAAGCTATGCAGAATACACCGCCGAAAAGCAAGGGACAAGCTACAAAGCAAAGCTGAAAACGGCGATAGATACTCTCATTCCCCAAGTGAAAGATTTTGACGAACTGCTGCGCCGCTTGCAGGAAATGGGGTATGAAATCAAACAGGGCAAATACATTTCCTTTCGCGCTGCCGGACAGGAACGGTTTACCCGCACAAAGACGCTCGGCGCGGCCTATACGGAAGAAGCGATAAAGGAGCGTATCAAGGGCGTGTATGTTGCCAAAACAAAAACGCTGCGGGAAGATAAGAAAATCCGGCTTGTCGTCGATCTTGAAAACAGTATCAAAGCCCAACAGTCGGCGGGCTATGAACGGTGGGCAAAAATCCATAATCTGAAACAGGCTGCTAAAAGCATGAACTTCCTAACCGAAAACAAGATTGAGTATTATAGCGAACTTGAAAGCAAGATAGCCGATATTATGACCGCTCATGACGCGGCGGCAAAGGCGGTTAAGGAAGTGGAACAGCGTATGTCTGATTTGTCGCTGCTTATCAAGCACACCACCACATACCGACAGTTAAAACCGATTTACGATGAATACCGAAAATCGCCGGACAAGGAAAAGTATCTGCGGGGGCATGAAAGCGAAATTATCCTGTTTGAAGCTGCGGCAAGGGCATTAAAGGAAATGCAGATAAAGAAGCTGCCCGATCTCGCCGCGCTGCGCAAGGAGTATAGAAGCTTAAACGACAGGAAAACCAAATTGTATGAAGATTATCGGCAAGCCAAGAAGCAAATGCAGGAATACGGCGTTGTCAAAAAGAACGTCGATAGTATTCTTTACCCGTCCCAAAGCAGGGCGCGGGAGCAGGAGCGATAAGGCGCAAAACATGGGGTGGCAAGTGGAATGTTAAGGGCTGAAAACGCCTGTGTTTCTGCGGCTTCCAGCGCATGAAAACGACATAGACGATAAAGTATATTCAAACCCGCAAAAACGGCTTTCTAATTGTCCACGCAAGGACAAAAAAAGAACAGGGGCGCGGTGCCGGAAATCGGCAACCGCGCCCCTGTTCTCTATGGGCTATTCCTCGTCGGTCAAGATAAACTCCCTTTCGGAAAACTCGCTGTCCGTCATGGCTTGCAGCTTGTTCACCGCTGCGGCGGCAAGCTGGCGCATATCCTCGTCCATGTAGGGCATGGCGGCAAGGATATTTTCAAGCGTTGTTTCCCGGCTGTCCTCGGCGTAGATCGCAACAATGTTTTCTTCCTCAATGGTAAAGCGGGTATTCATGCTATCAAACCTCCAAATCCTTTTTATGCTCTTTCTGTTTATCTTTCGGCTGCTGCGCCGCCTGTTTCTTGTATTCGTCCAGCTTCTTCAAAATGGACGGTTTTTTCTGCGGCTGTTCCCGTTTCTCGGCTTTTACCGCTTTTGCAAGGTCGGTAACGGAAATCGCTTCCCCCGCCTTTGCCCGCTGCTCAAAATCTGCAACGGTGGGCGTTTGCGGCGTATTGTTGATAAGCCCGTCAAAATTGTTGTCGTTCTGCTCTATGGTGTCCTCGACGTGCTTTAAGGGATTATCCCGCTGCGGCTGCTCGGCGGCTATGGCATAAGCCTGTGTGCCATTCCCCATAATGAGATACTTCCCGTCCTCCGACGCATGGTGAAAACCAAATCCCGCCGCTTCGATCTGTTCACGGCTCATATCGGTAATATGAAAATTGCCCCTCGGCGTTCTAACGGTTTCACCCGTCAAAAGGCTGTCGGGGGTCGCTTCCGGCTGCTGCTTTTCAAGCTGCCCGTCCTTGTAGGAATATCCTTGCGCCGCGATTGCTTCAAGGGTCTTGCCCGTAACGTCGCCATAAATCCGCTTGTCTGCGTCAACCAGCATTTGCAAAGTGTCTTGTACGGTGTCGGACAAGGCTTGCTGCTGTTCGGGCGGCAGCTTGTCAAATACGGGGGTCTGCTGCTCCTGCAAAAACTCCGGCACTTGCTGAAAACCGATACTGTCTACATAGTGGGCGGTGTCCTCGTCGTTCTGATGAAGCACAACAATGTCGGAAACGGAAAGGCTATGCCCCTTAAAGTCGGCGGGGTGGTCGATATTAAACCTTTCCCAAATGTCGCCCAGCGTCATATCCTTTGTAAGCGGTGCAGTATAGACGAGTTCATAATTTACCCGGTCAATGGTAAGTCCAGCCGCTTGCAGACGGTCATAAGGCTCAAAGCGCAAGTCCCTTGTTTCGTCCCCGCGCTTTAACTGATAAATGGAAAAGGTATCGCCCTGCTCCTGCTCGGCTTGCCGCTGCTGCTGCAACTCGGTAAAATGCCCCTCAATCTCGGTAATGAGTTCCTTTGCGGTGGTCTGTATTGTTTCAAGGGACGCTTTTAACTCGGTCATTTCCTTGCCGCTGCTCCAACCAGCCACATAGCCGAAAGAGTAATCGGAAGTATCAAGGCCGAAATGCTGGCAAACCGTATAAGCGACGCTTTCCGCTTCTACCTCGCAGGTATGGCGGTCAACGCGGTTTTGCTGCTCCGGCGGGGCGTTTAAGTCTACGTCGTGCAGCTTCGCATGGGCGATTTCGTGAATGGCGGTCTTTACCGCCTGTAATTCACTCACGCCCTCTTTGATTGCAATACGCTTGTCGGTCAAACTGAAATACCCATTTGCGCCGTTTGTGATCTGCTCAAATGCAATCGGGACGGGGGACGCTTTTTCAAGGGCGGCGAAAAAATCCTCGTACTGCTCCACATCGGCAAGCAGCGGTTTAACGGAAAGGTCGGGAAACTCCTTGCCCTCGGTCTGCGAAATATCAAAGACGGTTATAACCTTAAAGGCGGGGACGGTGATTTCCTTTTCTTCCTTTACCACTTTTCCCTCGCGGTCAAGCATGGGCTTTCTCGTTTCGGGGTCGATTTTATCAACCAGCTTTTTCACCTTGTAGGGCGCGGGGGCAAAGATTTTAATGCCTTTCTCGCCTTTCTTTACATGGCGGTCAAACTCCTTTTCCCATTGACGGAAGCCCATTACCAAATTGCCGCCCTGCATAGCAATTAGGATAGTGTTATTCAAACTATAATCATGGAACTTTGACATAGCGGTTAGAAACTCTTTGTAGCGGTCGCTGTCAAAAATCGCCTGTACGCCCTGTTCCAAACGCGCGGTGATCTCCTTTACCTTTTCGGCGGGCTTTTCGGAAGTAAGGATAATGGGGACGACGGGGCGGGGCTGCTGCGGCTCTGCGGCCTGTGCGTCTGCTTGCTGCGTTTCGGCTGCGTCCATATAGGCTTTGTCCTGTTCGCCGCGCTCCGGCTGCGGGTAACTCATAATGCGGTATTCTTCCGGCACTTCGCGCCCCTCAAACTGCCGTTCCCACTCGTCGCCGCTTTCCACGATATAGCCGTACTCGGTAAACGCGCCTTTTTCCTGCGCGGCAGCGTTCCTGCCAAAAGTAGAAAGGTCAATGCCGCCTTTCCATTCTTCGGGCATTTGTACCATGCCGGATTGATTTAAGTAATAGTCGCCCAAATCGTGGTAGTTATGTACTTCGGGGATATGGACGTAAAAATCCACGTTGTAGGTGAAGTCAATTACCTGTCCAATATTTGCAAGCCCGTTTTTCTGCTGCAAAGCTGCGTTCAGCTTGCCAACCTCGGCGGGGTCAAGCTGTTCGAGCCGCGCCGCAAGAAAATTGAGTTCGTCCACGTCGGCGGCGCATACCATTTCATAAGGCAAGGCAATATGTTTCTCCGGGTCGTCGGAATAGCCGCGAATGGAAAAATCCTGCGGGTTGTCGGCGGTAATGCCGACGTTCCGCATAGCTTCGTGCAACTGCTCCTTTGTGGCGGGCATATCCAACCAATAGCCGCCGGGGTCGCCCGCGTCAAAGCGGCTGCGGTTGCCTATCATAATAGAAAACTGTTCGCTCATGTGTTCACGCTCCTTTTCCTGCCCGGTATTTTCGGGGATAGCTGCCGCCTGTTGCTGCTGCGGGGGTTCTTCGCCCTCTATGGTGTAGTCCGGCATGAGCATACCGTTTACTTTGAAATAGTCGGCGTACTCCTGCGGGATAGGCGGGGAGATTTCCGTAAACAAGCGGTCATACGCTTTGATACGCCCATTCAGATACTTTTCCATAGCTGCCTTGTCGGTGAAAACCTTTCTATCTTGTCCGGCAATCTTCGCTTGGGTTCTGCTTGGGCTGTTGGTGCGCACGCTCCATGTAAGCGTCCATGAATACGGGATAGATTTCTGCGCTTCTTTGTCGTAGCGGGTATTCTCGTAAATGTAGTAATTCATCTGATATACCCGATTGCTGCGAATATGGCGGTTATGCTCGGTGGTCTGCCACTCGTTAGCGGTGTGCTGGACGTGCGGCGTTCTCACATATTCAAGTGTTTTATCCAGCAAAAGCGTTCTTCCCGCCTGTTCTTCCCATGCGGCGGCGCGTTCTTTAAGGTCGTCAAAAATCGCCTGTTCTGCCGCCGCGCTTTCGCTGCGCATGGAAAGTAGCTGCGCAATCGGCAAGGAAGCATAAGGGGCAATCTCCCTGTCCTTTGCTTCAAAATATATCCGGCGTTCTATCCGCATGGTTTCGGCGGCTTCTAATTTGTCATGGTCGTATGAGGAATACGGCATATTCTTTCATCACGTCCTTTCTCGGTCATATAAGGGTTTGGGACTATCCCAACAAGCAAAATGCCCGCGCTCTCTATGGGAAGCGCGGGCATTTCTCGCAAACGGGTACTCGTTTGCTGTGCTTGCTATGTAGTTGTTTTTATCCGTAAACGCCTGTTTCTCTCGCTTTGGGCTTTCTGTCTGCGGCGTATCTTTGCCGCGCAATCGGGGCAGTATTTCGCCCGGTTGCTGCCCGCCGCAAACGTGCTGCCGCATACCGCGCAACGCTTCAAATCGGTTTCCCCGCTGCGGGTGATCTGTTCGCAAAGCTGCCTGTCGGCGGGTAATACCGCTTCGCGGAAATAGCGGCATAGCAGCGAATAGCTGATACTCTGCACACAAACGCAAGTTTCCCCGTCGTCCAGCAGCAGACAATTCCCGCAATCGTTGTTTGCACAAGCGGCGCGGGTCATTTTCTTTACGGCGCGGTATTGCTTTTCATCAAGCCTTATCATTTTCGGTTCTGCTCGACGCGGAAGTTTACATACTTGCCGCCTGTGTCGGCAAGCAGCACAACTCCGTCAAAGGTCTTTCCCGTCTTGGTCGAGTACATACCTTTGATTTTTACCTTTCCGTCTTTCAAAAGGGCGGCGGCAATCGCCTTTGTGAAAGCCTTTTTGCGCTGCTCAAAAAAGCGGTCATTCTTCCACATCACAAAGCTGCAAGCCCTGTCGGAGCAGTAAAAGTTTTTCTTGCCCTCGTAAACCGCCGCGCCGCAACGGGGGCAAGTGCCGATTGCTTCCCGCTGCGGGGTAAACAGCTTCGCTTTATCCTCGGAAATCGCGGAATAGGTCTTGACAAGCCCCGCTGTCATTTCCTCAATCCCGCGCATGAAGTCGGCGGGGCTGTCGCTGCCCTTTGCAATCCCGGTAAGGCGCGTTTCCCATTCTGCCGTAAGCTGCGGGGACGTAAGGCTGTCGGGCAGAATAGCGACAAGGTTATACCCGTCCTTTGTGGGGATTAGCTTTTTGCCCTTGCGCTCGGCAAAGCCCGCGCTAATGAGTTTTTCAATGATACCCGCCCGCGTCGCGGTGGTGCCTAACCCTTTGCGCTCCGCGTCCTCCGGCGTGTCCTCCTTTCCCGCACTCTCCATAGCCGAAAGTAACGTATCTTCGGTAAATGCCTTTGGGGGCTGCGTGTAACGTTCGGAGATCTCCGCTGCCGGATTGTCAAAGGTCTGCCCCTCGGCAAGCGGGGGTAAAACCGCTTCCGGCTCTGCGTCCTCGTCCTGTTCCCCGGACGCGGCGCGGGATAGTCTTTCAATCTCGCGCCAACCCTCGCAAAGCGTCGTCCTGCCCTTTGCGGTAAAGGTATAGCCGCCGCAAGTGAAAACCGCCGTAACCGCTTCATACTCATAGGGCGCGGCAACGGCGCAAAGCAGTTTTGCGCACACAAGGGTCATTAGCTTTTTCTCACTTTCGGCAAGGGAAGAAAAGCCCGTTTTCACAAACTCCGCTGTCGGCAAAATGGCGTGATGGTCGGTTACTTTGCTGTTGTCGCAAATCCTCGCAAGGTCGGCTTGCAGCTTCACGCCCTGCATAAAGGGGAGAGCAGCGCAAAGGCCGGTGATAAGTTCCTTTGTGCTGCCCTCCATATCGGAAGTGATATATTTGCTGTCGGTGCGGGGATAGGTCAAAAGCCGTTTTTCATAAAGGGCTTGCGCATAGTCAAGGGTCTGTTTCGCCGTAAACCCATACAAACGGTTTGCTTCCCGCTGCAAGGCGGTGAGGTCAAACAGTTTCGGCGGGGCTGCGGTCTTTTTCTCTTTTTTAAGGGAAGTACAAACGGCCTGCGATTTCTCGCAAGCCGCTTTCATCTGCCGCGCCGCCGCTTCGTCGTCCTGCCTTTCGGAAAGGGCGGCAACGCCGCCAACGTCCAGCCGGACGACATGATATTTCTCTTTCTTAAAGCTGCTGATTGCATAGTCGCGGTTTACCAGCATAGCAAGGGTGGGCGTTTGCACTCTGCCGACATTCAATGTTTTATGGTAGAGGATAGAGAAAAGGCGGGTCGCGTTAATGCCAATGAGCCAATCGGCCTTTGCTCTGCAAAGCGCGGATTGATAGAGGTTGTCATAGCCGCGCCCGTCTTTGAGATTTGAAAAGCCCTCGCGGATTGCACTTGCTTCCATGCTGCTAATCCAAAGGCGGGAAAAGGGCTTTTTGCAATTCGCCTGTTCATAGACAAAGCGGAAAATGAGTTCCCCCTCGCGCCCGCTGTCGCAAGCATTGATAATCTCGGTAACGTCGCTGCGGTGCATAAGGTCTTTGAGAATGGAAAACTGCTGCTCCTTGCCGCTGGCAACAATAAACTGCCACTCCTGCGGGACAATGGGAAGATCGTCGTACTTCCATTTACGGAATTGTTCATTGTAGGTCGCCGCGTCTGCAAGGCTAATCAAATGCCCGATACACCACGACACAAGGTAGCCGCCGCCCTCAAAATATCCGCTGCGCTTTTCATTCGCGCCCATAACGGCGGCAATCGCCGCCCCGACGCTCGGTTTTTCTGCAATTACAAGTTTCATAGATTATCGTCCTCCTGCTCGGTCTGTTCGGTTTCGACTACTTCCGTTTCCTCGTCGTCCTCGTCAAAATCAAGGTCGTCAAGGCTGCTGCTGCCTTTCGCCGCGTCCTTTTTGGGCTTCAAAATCTTAAAGTAGTAGAACGCGCCGCCGCCCGCTGCGGCAACAAGCAGCACGACAAGCAGAATACCCATGCCGCCGCCTTTTTCTTCTTCCGGCGGCTGCTCGGTTTCTTCCGGCTCCGGCTCGGCTTCCACACCCGCGCACTCGCTCATGTTGACGCTGCAAACCGGGCAAGCGGTGTTGACGCTTCCGGCAACGCATTTATCGGTGCAGCTACAAACGGGGGCTTCGGTCTGCCCGTCCTCCATAAGGGCGGTTAAATCCGCTTCGTCCACTTGGTTAAGGAAATGGACGGTATTTTCCCCGTCCTCGGCGCGGTCAATGATGATGTAAAAATAGTTGCCACTTTTGGTAACGACGGTGATAAACTGCTTGTCGCCGGACGCTTCACCCGTTATATCGTCCACAAGGGACATATTCCCGTCCGGGGTAAGGGGCTGCGGCTCATAGCCGCCCGTCGTTTCTTCCGGCTCGGTTTCCGGCGCGGGGGTTTCCTCGGTTACGGGGGTAGGCGTGTCGTCGCTTTCATCGCCACCGCCCGCATAAGCGGTAACAGAAAAGCCGCACATGATAACCAGTGCGGCAAGCAATACGGTAAACTTTCGGATTATCTTTTTATTCTTCATTGTCGTTGTCCTCCTGTTCGGCGGGGTAAGTGGCTTCCGGCTGCGGCAAGGTGATTTCGCCGCTGGCGTAAGCGGAGAGGAACGCGGCAAGCTGCGTCCCGTCAAGGTGTACCGCCTTTACCATTTGCACGATCTGCGCGTTTTCTTCCTCGACTTTCTGCGCTTCAAGGTCTTTCAGCTTCTTTTGCTGTTCAAGGATTTTTGCCCTCGTTTTCTCAATATCCCTTTCGATACGGTCAAGTTTCGTGTTCGCCATAGTCATTTACTCCTTTCCAAACTGTTCTTTCCATGAATAGCTGCGCCCCAATCCCTTAACGGTTTTAAGATAGGGCATAGCGTTTTCTTCCAAAGTCGCCGCCCGGTTAAATAGATCGGGATAGTGTTCTTTGAGATATAAAATCTCTTGTTTCTTCATGCTCGGACAAAAGAAACAGGACGATTTACCCGGCTGCGGCAATCCTGCCGCTTTGATTTCCCGGATACAATCGTCCCTGTTCCAGCCCCATTCTTCAATGAGGGGGTAGCGGTTATGATATTTTTTGTCGGCTTCGTTGTACTTGCGGGAATGTTCATACCGTTTCACTTCTCCCGCGTCATAGCCGATATAGCGGTTGACTTTCTCGCCGCGCTGCCATACTTCGCGGCAAGGCGCATAGTGGTTGCAAAACTTTTCCTGCGGTGCGATTTTGTGTTTCTGCGAACAACGCTTATGCCCGTAGGCAATCGACGGGAGCGTATGAGAGCGCAAGCACTCGGTTTCAAGAGATAGGCGGTTGCCGTAGCGGTCAACATACTGCACAACGGTAATCTGCGGCATACCGTGTTCCGCAAGCCATTGATTGATTATCTCGATAAATTGATAGGTATGCGGGTGTTCCGCGCCCGTATCGGCAAAGGTGATAAGGTCAATCGGGATTTTGTGCTTGTATAGGCCAATAAGTAAGGCGGCACTATTCGTGCCGCCGCCAAAAGATACAATATTCATTTTTCAACTCCTTTTAATTGTAATTTAACCGCCCGTAGGCGTAAAAGTGGGATTGCCAATAGCTGGTGTCCAGCTTTGAATACTGGATAGGGTCGCCACAATGCAGCATGACGGGGCTTCCGTCCCCGTCCTCGCCCACATAAATCCCCACATGGGAAACGCCGGGGGTGTCGTATGTACCCGTAAAGAACACCAAATCCCCCGGCTGCGGGTTAGAAACAGGGGTTGAGATGTTGTAAAGCCCTTGCGCCCCAAGTCTGCCCGTATTGTATAGGCCGCTGTTCGTCAACACATAACTCACAAAGCCGCTGCAATCAAAAGAGGTTTCCGGGGTGCTGCCGCCCCACACATAGGGAAAACCGACGTATTTATCTGCTTCCTCCATGAGCCGCGCAAACTTTTCATCGGAACCCAGCAGCGCGGCGGGTACTTCATAATCGGCGGGCGGGTTTTCATAGTATTTAGACACATAGCCGGATTGCGGGAAAAGGTCGGGTCTGTTTCCCAGCGACGACATATACATAGCGTACATGGATAGCTGTTCTTCGCCCATGATGTAAACGGGGACATGGGAGAGGTTGAAGTTTTCCAAATCCACATGAAGAATGTAATAGTTATAGGGGACTTCAACCGTATAGGGGTTGCCCTCGCTGTCCGTCCTTGTTTCGGTGCGGTAGCGTACCTGTACTTCTTCCTCGACCGTCAAGATATACTGTTTCTCAAAGAGCATTTCAAGGGTGCTTTGCACTTCATCGAGTGTAAACACGCCCTCATGCCACGCGGAAAGGATAGAAATTAGCACATAGGGGTCATGCTCGATCTCGTCCGCGTTTACCCGGTATTCGTCATAGCCGGGGTATTCGCTTTCGATATTGTCCAGCATATCTTGTAACTCGGCTTCCATAGCGGCATACGCGCTTTCCGCGCCCGTTATATCCGCGTCCTCGGAGAGATAGGACGACGCAATCAAGCCGCTGCCGCTGTTGCCGCCAAAGAGGGAGCAAGAGGACAGCCCGCCGAAAAGCAGCAGCACGATAAAGGCAATCCCGCCCACAATCAAGCAGCCTTTCCAATGCCGGACAACAAAGAACGTCGCCCGTTTGGTTTCCTGCGCGGTTTTCTTCGCCGCCTTTGCGGTGGCTTCAGCGGTTTTTTTCGCTTTGCCGCCCGCTTTCAGCGTTTTTGCATACTGCTTTTTAATGCGCTGCTTCTGCCAAAAACGGGAAATGGGGTTGGAGTGCGCAAGCGCGGGGTTATCGTGCAACGCCTTTTGATAGAGAAAATCTGCGTTTGCCTTTACCGCTTGTTTTTCCGCTGCCGCCGCTGCCCGGTAGGGTTTCAGCTTATGGCGGCGTATGCCGCCCTTAACTGCCCGCGCCGCCATGCCGCCCGCTTTCTCTCCGGCAAGTTCTACCCGGTGCCCGCTTTCCACACCGACGTTTTCTTTCTCTACCTCGTAGATTTTCCCATGTACGGTACTGTTTAACTCCTGTGCCGGACGGGATAAGGGGTTATGCCGCAACTTGCCGTTTGGGGGCTTATCCGTCTTTTCAAAGGAAAGGCGCGTCTTTGCCTTGCCTTTCGCTTCGTCAAAAACGCGCTCTTTCTTGATTTTGGTCTGCTTGGGGATAGCCGCCCGCGCTGCGTCTAAACAGTCTGCCGCCTTATCCGATTTCTTGATCGCTTTTTGAAGTTCCGGCGTTGCCCGTTCCGCTTCGGAAAACTGCAAGCGGGAAGAATGGGTTTTAGGCTGCGTCGCGTCAAGGGCTTTTTTCTCCGCGCCTTTTGCTGCGTGTCGCTCAATCTCTGCGCCGATATGCTGCACAACCTTTTCCGCTGCCACCCCTGCGGGGGCTGAATAGTTTTCTTCCTGCGGCCTTTCGCTGATACTGGACGTTTCTCCCGTCGTGAGGTTTTCCGCAACCGCACCGTCGCGGGTCATTTTTTGCGTTACCTTGTCGGGGGCTTTCAGTTCCTTGCTCAATCTTCATCACCTCCAATCCGCTGTTTTGCAAGTTCGCAATAGTCGGGGTTTAACTCAATGCCGATATAGCGGCGGTTAAGCCGTTTTGCTACCATGCCCGTCGTGCCGCTGCCGAAAAAGGGGTCAAGGACAATCCCGCCGATGGGACAGCCCGCCAAAATGCACGTTTCCGCAAGTTTCGGCGGGAACGCTGCGAAATGCCCGCCATGATAGCCGACATTGTTAATCTGCCAAACGTTGCGGCGGCTGCGGACGGGAGAAATCAACTCGTCGGCGTATGCGCCCTTTTCGCGGGGGCGGTTGATTTTCTGCGGTTGGTTTTGCCCCGGAACAGTAACGTTATACTTATTTCCTTTGCTAACTCCGCTTTTCAGCCGCCCCGCCGTTGTGGGGGCTATCGGCTCGGCTACTGCTTGCCAATCGTAATAATACTTCTTTGACTTGGTAAGCAGAAACACATATTCATAGCAGCGGGTCGGCCTGTCCCGCGTGCTTTCCGGCATGGGGTTTGTTTTGTGCCAAATGATAGAACTGCGCAAATACCAACCGTCGCCCCGCAAGGCGAGGGCTACAAGCCACGGAATACCAATTAAATCTTTGGGCTTGCAGCCGGGGGCGCGGTGGTTAAACGCCACTTGCTGCCCGTTCCTGCCTTTGGGGTATTTGGGGTCTTGGTGGTCGGCTTTGCTGCCTGTGCCGCAATAAGTGTCCGCGATATTCAGCCAACAAGTACCCTCCGGCGTAAGCACCCGCTTTACCTCATGGAATACCGCCGTAATACGGGAAACATATTCCTCCGGCGTTGCTTCCCGTCCGATCTGCCCGTCTGCGCCGTAGTCCCGCAAGGCATAGTAGGGTGGGGACGTTACGCAACAATCAACTGCATTTTCCGGCAAGGTTTGAAGCACCTGCAAGCTGTCGCCGCAATAGATTTTGTCCATTTCTATCCTCATGCCGACACCTCGCCGGGTTTGGTCGTCATTACACGATAGAGTTCCGTATCTTGCGGGAAACGGTCAATAAAGGGCAAAATCACGTTGCCATAGAAGATAAGCCCCTCGCCCGCGTCGGAATGGGTTACATAGGTCATTTGCTGCTGCGAAATGTTAAGCTGCTTTGCAAGGATTTCCCTGTCGCCCTGGGCTTGGTTGAGCATATACACAAAATCGCTGTTTTCAAAAATGTTCTCCACCTCGCGGGACGATAACAAATCTTTCACGTTTTGGGTGATACCTGTCGGAATACCGCCCCATTTTCTAAAACGCTTCCAAATCTCAACGCTGTACGCTGCGGTCTGTTCCTCTTTGAGCAGCAAATGAAACTCGTCGATATAGTACCGCGTCGCCTTGCCTTCGCTGCGGTTTATGGTAACTCTGTTCCAAACTTGATCTTGGACAATGAGCATACCGAGTTTTCGTAGCTGGGTGCCGAGTTCTTTAATATCAAAGCAGACAAGGCGGTTGTGAATGTCAACGTTTGTTTGGTGGTTAAACACGTTCAAACTGCCATTTACATAGAGTTCCAATGCCGACGCGATACGCTGCGCTTCCTTTTCCGGCTGCTTCTTGATTTCATTGTAGAGGTCGCCCAAAATCGGCATATTCTCCGGCTTCGGGTCTGCAAGGTAGCTGCGGTACACGCTGATAACGGCGCGGTCAATCAAAGTCTTTTCAACCGCTTCCAGCCCGTTTTTGCCGCCCATAATCAACTCGCAAAAGGAAAGGATAAAATCGCTCTTTAAGGCTATGGGCGTGTCGCCCTCGCTGTAATTGAGGTTTATATCCATCGGGTTAATGTACTGCGTGCTGTTCTGCGAAACCTTGATAACCTGCCCTTTCAGCCGTTCCACAAGGGGGTAATATTCCGCTTCCGGGTCGCAAATGATAATATCGTCTGCGGTAATGAGAAAAGCGTTGGTGATCTCGCGCTTTGCCGAAAAACTCTTGCCGCTGCCGGGTGTGCCGAGTATCAAGCCGTTAGGGTTCTTCAGCCTTTTCCTGTCGCACAAAATCATGTTATTCGATAATGCGTTTAAGCCGTAATACAACGCTTCGCCGCTTTGGAACAGCTCTTGTACCGTAAAGGGGACGAAAATGGCGGTGCTGGAAGTCGTCAAGCCCCGCTGGATTTGGATTAGGTTTTCGCCCAATGGGATAGAGGACATAAGCCCCTGTTCCTGCCGGTAGTCAAGGCGGGTGAGCATACAGTTGTATTTCTGTGCGATACTTGCGGCCTGAAATACGTCGTTGTCCAATTTCTGCTTTGTGTCTGCCACATTCAAAACTAACAGCGTAAGCAAAAACATTCGCTCGTTCCGGCTCTGCAAATCCCGCAAAAGGTTTTTCGCTTCGCCGCCGTAGGTGGCAAGGTCGGACGGAATTATATCCATATCGTAGCCGCTGCGGATTGCCTTTTTCTGTTCCTCGATTTTCATACGGTCAAGGTCGGTGATTTTCCGCTTGATCGTCTTGATCGCTTCGTTGTGGTCGATACTCTGAATGTGCAGATTGACGACAATCCCGTTTTCCGCTTCCATGAAGTCGGCAAGCATACGGTCTGAAAGTTCCGGCGCGGCAATCTGCAAAAAGGAAACCGCGCCAAACTTCCCGCCCATTTGAAACATTCGCCCGTCGCCAAAACGGAAAGAGGACGGGGCAATAAAGTCTTTGACGGAAAGGCCGCTTACGGGTAGCCATTCCCACGCAAAGTTGAAGCGTTCCCCGTCCGGGTGGAAAAGCCCATGCAGCACTTCAAGCCGCTGCTTCCCGTCCAATACCCGCGCCGCCGCGCCGATCACCTTAAAATGGTTGAGGGTGTCCGTTTCGATACGGGCAAGCCGCGCCCGCGCCGATTTAATATCTTTTGCTTCAATGGTAAAGGTGAGAAACTTTGTCTTGATAAGCCCGTTGTTGCCGCGTTCAAGCTGTGTTTGCAGCATTTCGGTGTATTCGGCTCTGATACTGTCAAAGTCGTCATTCTGTGGGGCAATCGTGATACTGCTCTTGAAATCCTCCTTGTTCGCATGGCGGCTGATTAAGGAAAGCTGCACACTGATAGAAGCGTCAAAAGAGTTATACATATCGCAAAGGGCTTCAAAAATGGCGGTCTTGTCGTCCGGCTGCGCAAGCTGATAGTTAATATCTTCAAACTCAATGCACTTGGAATACCGCCCGTTTGCAAGGCGGCAAATCCCGTCCTTATACATTCGTTCAAACGGTATGCTGTCCTGCGCCGTATGGGGCTTCCCGTCGCCCTTTGACTGCCGGATAAGCGCGTCGATCTGTTTCTTTTCCTGCCGCGTAAGTTTACGCTTTTTGTTTTGGGTCTTTCCCTTTTCCTTTGACAATCGCCCGTACCTCCTTATCTAATCGCTCCTGCCGCGCAAGGGCGGTATAAAAATTGTTGGTCTGATAAGGTCGCTCTTTGGGGCGAAGAAACTTCACTTCCACAAATTGCCGTATAATCACTTCCAGCGGTTGCCCGTTCTTCTCGTACATAGCGAGTAGGAACATGGGCAGCATGGCAAGCACCATGCACAAAGCCGCCGTTGTCGTTCCCGCGCTGTCCTTTGTCAAAAAGAATAGCGGTAGCCCGATAGCCACCGCCGCGCCGAAACAGAGTAATTGTCTTTTGGTAAGGTTGAACATTACCTTGCTCTTGATTTTGGTTAAATCCTTTGGGACGGTTACATACGCCATTTCAAACCTCCTTTCCGGCAAACCGTATGTCGCTTTTGATTTCATTTCCCCATACGTCCCAACCAGGGGTATGCTGCCTTGCAAACAGTTCAATACGCGGTAGGTCGCCCATAAGGGCAAGTATCTTTTCCCGCGTTATATCCGGCTTTTTGCTGTGCTGCTCAACAGGGGAAATAATAAATTGATGTACCTTGTTTGATTGTCGCTTCGGGTGTCCTTTGGTAGCAAGCAAGCAGATTTCCGCATTTCCTCGCGTCCAAAAGCCCAAGCCATAAAACCAAGTGGGCGATTTCCGATTTTGCTTTAACCATACAAAGGCAACGGATTTATAGGTAAATCCCCAAGCCTTGATTAACTGCAACGCTTCTTTAAGCTGCGGGAACGTCGCCCATAGGAATAAAATACAGTCCTTATCCGCAATTTCTTTGACGGGTAAAGCGCAAAGTTCCTCAATACTCATAGTGGGATAGTGCTTTTCCGCTGCGCCCTGTACCTTGCTTCTCGCGTATCTCCAAGGGGGATCGGCGTAAATGATTTTGTATTTCTTCATCTGCACCCCCTTAATGCGCGCTGAATACGGATTTTGCAAGGCTTCCCGTTTTGAAAAGCGTAAAACACAAGAGGACGGTATAGCCCATGCAAGACCAGATCGCGCCGGATATGTCATCGGTTGCTGCGATTGTCTGTATCAAAACCGCATAAATACCGACGCACACAAGAATTAGAAAAGCCTGAAAACCGAGGGCAAGCAAGGATTTTAAGTAGTTCTGTCCCATGCCGCCCCATTCACGATTTACCATTGTCGCAACGGGGATAGGGGCGATACTCGTTACAAGGTATATTTCAATCATGCGCCCGTACACCACCAGCATGATACAGATAGACAACGCTTTCATGGTAAGCCCCACAAAGAGTGATTGAAACCATAGCCCCAAAAGCCCGCCGACGCTCATAGCGTCCAGCTTTGCTTCTATATCGGTGATAACGGTTGCAATATCTATGCTTGTGTCGGATATGATAACGCCCGCGCTGTCGTTGACGACGCTCTGTGTAATGTCAAATACGCCCATGACGATGTTCCAAGTATTTGTTACCAGCAGCACCGCAACAAAGGTTTTGAAAATCCACTTGAAGAAAATCCAAGTGTCGAGATCGTGCAGATTGTTTTTCTCAATTACAAGCTGGATTAGTTCGTAGCACATGACAAAGGTAATGATAACGCCCGCAATCGGCACAATGACGTTTTCCGATAGGCTGCGTATCATATTGAATATGCCCGCGTTCCACCCGGCGGGGGTTGTGCCGACTTGCGTTGCGATTTCTCCAACCTCTGTATTTACGCTGTCGAACAGCCCGGAGAGATTAGAGAGTATTCCGTCTGTCAAAATGCCGCGAAACCAATCTTCAATCATCTGCCATATCAAAAGCTAATCCCTCCTTTCCCGCGCCCTCCCGCGTGAAGCGGGAGAGCGCGGCGGGTAGTGTTAGTTTGTGGCATTATCCAAACAGGCCGGAGAGCAGCGGGACAAGGGTAAGGCCGATAAGGGCAACGCCGCCGCCCGCCATCAACTGTTTTATCCCCAAATAGGTGTAGGAAAACGGCTCGATGGCGGGCGGCGGCGTGTCAAGAAATATCTATGGAGTTTTTAAGAACCGCCCCGGCGGGGCAGGTCAGGCTGTGACCTGCTCCACTTCCGGGATGGGTTTAAGATTAAAATGAATTTCGATAGAAATGTGTCTTGTTTTATCGCTGTCTATGCTCTCATGGACAACGATTTCTTTAATCAGGCGGTTGAGGGTGGCGGCGTCCAGTTCCGTGATGTCGGCGTATTCCTGAATGGCTTCTACCCACTGGCGGGCGTCATACGCAAGCCGGATTTCATCGGCCAGCTTCTTCCGGCCTTCCTCAACCCTTGCCTTCAACTCGGCCTGTTCCTTCTGCGTCTTTTCCATCAGCAGATTGAAGTTCGCTTCGCTGATACGTCCGGCAACCATGTCCTCATACAGCCGCAGAACCATCTTTTCCAGAACGTCAATGCGTTCCTCGTCTTTGGCAAGGGAGCGTTCCAACGCTTCCCGCTGGCCTTTCTGCTCGGCTTCGCAGGTGTCGGACAGCTTCCCGGCAACGGCTTCCCCGTCCATCAGGGCGGCTCTGGCACATTCCCGGATTTTGTTCAGCACAAGCCGGTACAGGGTGTCGTACTCAACCCGGTGCTGGGAACAGTGCTGTTTCCCGTAGGCGTTATAGGTCTTACAGGAATAAATCTGCTTCGGGTGCTTCTCATTGGTATAGCGGATAGTCAGCGACTTCCCGCATTTGCCGCATTTGATAAGCCCCGCAAACAGGCTGATTTCCCCGGTCTGGCGGGGGCGCTGCCGGGATTTCAGCTTGCGCTGCACGATGTCAAAGGTCTTGCGGTCAACAAGCGGCTCATGCTGGTTCTCCACGACAATCCATTCCTCCGGCTTCTTCTCCCCGATGGTGCCGATTTTGAAGCGGTATTCCTTCTTCTGGGAAGCGATAGCACCGGTATAGACGGGGTTTATCAGGATGTCCTTAATTACGGAGAAGTCCCACATATACCGCCCGTTTACCGGGTCTTTCTTTTCCCACTTGGTTGACACGTTCCGCAGCCCCCGTATCCGGTTCCAGTAGGTCGGGCAGGGGATTTTTTCTTCTTCCAGCCTGCGCCGGATGTAGTTGGGGCCGTGTCCTTCCAGCGCCCACGCAAACAGACGCCGGACAATGGGAGCCGTTTCCTCGTCAATCAGCAGGTGGTTTTTGTCCTCCGGGTCTTTCTGGTAGCCGAAGGGGGCAAGGCAGCCGGTAAACTGGCCTTTCTGCGCTTTCAGCAGATAAGAGGAATGAACCTTCTTGGAAATGTCCTTGCTGTACATCTCGTTGAGGATGTTCTTGAACGGCGCAATGTCGTTGTTGTCCCGCATGGTGTCGATACCGTCATTCATGGCGATATACCGGACGCCGTGGCGGGGGAAGAAATCTTCAATCAGGAAGCCGGTCTGCAAGTAATTCCTACCCAGTCTGGATAGGTCTTTCGTGACCACAAGGTTTATCTGCCTGCGCTCGATGGCTTTCAACATCCGTTTCAGGTCGGGGCGCTCCATGTTCAGCCCCGTGTAGCCATCGTCCTGATAGACTGCAACAACCTCCCATCCCTGCTTCTCGCAGTAGTTTTCCAGCATATCCCGCTGGTTTGCAATGCTGGCGCTCTCCCCGTCAAGGTCATCGTCCTTGGAAAGCCTGCAATAGATAGCCGCCCGGAAGCTGCCCGCCAGTATTGCGTCCATGCCTGTATATTCAAATCCGTTCATCATAACCGTTTACCCGCACAATCCAGACGGAACACGGTCACTCTGAACCTTGTCTTTATTATACTCTAAATCTTGTGTTTTCGCAAGATATTCTTTATTATTTCTCTGGCTGTATTTCTGTGCAATCAGGCTCACGAAAACGTCCGTAGCGTCCAGTTCGCCGTCAAATACCGTTGTGACATGGATTTCAGTTTTGCTTTTTGCCATAGGCAGTTACCTCCATAAATGAAATAAGCCAGACAGGAGAAGGTCGGCAACGAAGTCCGGCAACGGACTTCAAAAAACCTCGAAAACAATCTCTGTCTGGCGGGTTACTGTTTATTTACTTTTTCTTTTATTTTTCTGTTGCTTTGGTTGTCAGAGGGGAGAAAAGCCCGCAGTTACAGGCTTTTCCCCGGCAACCGGCTCGGCAACGGGATAGCAACGGGGTCGGCAACCGGCTGTGGTTTCCCGGATTTTTCAGAAGGGAAGTTCCATCTGCTCGGTCACTTCTACAAATCCGTCCGGCGTTTTTTCACGCCCGTTGTCAGCGCCCGTTGCTGGGGCTTCCCGTTCCCAGCCCTTTTGCCTGCCGTATCCTTCAAATATCCGGGGATTGGAGAAATACTTCCATCCCGTGATACAGTGGTTCATGATGTCGTTGACTTCCCGGATTTCCCATTGCTTCGGCTCGTCAAAGGGATGGTTCAGGGCTTCCTTAAAAAGCTGCTTAGAGCATACGGCGCTGCCGGTGTAGTGGTCAAGGTATGCCTGTATCATCCCGGCCTTGGTGTCCTCCGGCATGAAATCCCGCTGGTGTTCTTTGAGGTACTGTATCATTTCGGGTGTAAAAGACAGCTTAAAATCGCCGCTTTTGTAGGTTGTCATGGCTTCCGCCCATACCTGTTCGATATAGGCTCTGGAAGCGGCTTCATCGTCCAAAATGTGTACCTCGGCCTGTTCGGGATAGACCATGACCGGCAGGAAGCGCCGGTTCCCGGAACGGTCAAGGGGCAGGAAGTCCAGCGCATTGGAAGTCCCGCCGAACACGCATTGCCGCAGCCTGTCCTCCGGGTGGGTTTCGTAGGGGATTTTATAGACCTCCTTCTGGCGGCTTAAAAATGACTTGATTTCCTCTATGCTCTTGGCGTTGGCAGTGGCAATCATCTCCGACATTTCAATTATCCAGTGGCCTTGTAACTTCCGGTACACGTTATCATCGTCCAGCTTCCGCAAATCATCGGAAAACCACTCGTCTTTTACGGCCAGCAGCCGGAAGAAGGTGGATTTCCCGGCTCCCTGACCGCCAACCAGACAGAGCATGACCTCAAACTTACAGCCGGGGCAGAAAGCCCGGTGGATGGCTCCCAGCAGGAACAGCCGCAGGGAATGGTAAGTGAAGTTGTCCGTGTCGGCTCCCAGAAAGTGCCGCAGGCAGTAGCGGATACGCTCTTTCCCGTCCCAGACAAGTCCGTTCAGGTAGTCCCGGATGGGATGGTAGCTGTTGGCGTCTGCGGCCAGATCGGCGGCGTCTGCTATCTTTTTCTCGCTGGTCAGGCCGTAGGTCTTTTCCAGATACAGCCGGATATACTTCATGTCCGTGTCGGTCATGGCCTTGCTGCCGGTTCTGCGTTTCCTGCCGATGGGCTTTAGAAGGTCAATGCGCTCGGTCAGGAGATTTTTCGCAACCGCCCCGGAAAGGACGGGGTCATACTGGAACACGGTCAGGCAGTTGTGGATACTGTTCCGCACGCCGCCTTTCTCGGTGCTTTCCAGCAGGGCTTTTACTTCCTCAACGCTCCGGGGCGGGGGTGCGGCTTCGATGGTGTCCGTCACGGCCTGCCGCAGTTCTGGCGGCAAGGTCTGCCATTCTCCGCTCAAGGTTCCTCACTTCCTTTCCGTAGCTGGCAATCAGGGCAGCCCGTTCCCCTATGTCGGAGAACAGCAGCACATCCAGCAGATATTCCACATGGGATTGTTTCTGCAAGGCTTCCACGAAAAGCGGGTGCCATTCTTCCTCCGGTGTCTTGGGGGCATAGTCCCGCTTCCAGCGGCGCAGCAGATTGTGATAGTCGGACAGTACCCGGAAACAATATCGCTCCATACGCTTGAATTGCTGCTCCGGGCTTTCCTGCCGGGGCTGTGGGCGGCGGCTCCTGCTTGGCGGCTCCTTATCCTCATAGGGAATGGAGAAGTCCTGCGCCAACATGAGGGCGGCTTCCTTGGGGCTGACATTTTCCAGATGGGAAACAAAGTCAATCACATCCCCGTCTGCCTGACAGCCGAAACAATGGAAGCGCCGGTCAACCTTCATGCTGGGGTTTTTATCGTCATGGAAGGGGCAGACGCACATCCCGTTTCTTCCTACCCGGATACCGTAATGCTCGGCGGCCTGCCGGGTGGTAACAGACTGCTTCACGGCTTCAAATACGTTCAATAGGCAAATCCTCCTGAAAATAAGAAAAGCGCCTGTCATTCTCACGGGGAAAATGGCAAGCGCCTGATTGGTTAAAGTTCCATATCCTGTTTTTGCTGGCGGCGGGGCGTCTGGCGTTTCTCTGCCTGTTCCTCCCGGATACGCTGCTCCCGGCCTTTGACCGCCTGCTGGATGGACGGTTTCTTTCCCGGCTCTGCGGTCTGGCGGTACTGCTCGGATGGCAAAACCTGATTGAGCCAGTGGCGCACATCCCGCAAAATCTTTACATCCTCCTGTACGGCAGTCAGCGCTTCCGTCTTGGAAGCGATATTCTCTGAAAGCTGTGCCTGTTCCCCGGCCAGCTTCTTTGTGCTGTATTTCGCCCCATCAAGGTGAACCTTGAAATACCGCAGGGCAGCGTTGTAGGCGTCCAGTTCCTCCTTATGGTCGGCGGCATATTTCTCCTTGGGTTTCTTCCAGCGGATAGCGGCATATTTCGCATGAACCGGCTTGTTTGCTTCAAAGTTCCCGATATGGAAAAGCAGCCGGTCAATCTCTTTTACACGTTTCTCCATCGGCCTGATTTCCTCACGGATGGAAACAGCCTGTGCGCTGGCTTCATCCAGATAGGCGTCAAGGCTCTCCACGGTGGAGATCTCTTTCTGCCGCAGGAAGTCCAGGGATTCCATGACCTTGTTGAAATCGCCAACAGTGCCTTTCAGCTTCCCCTTGGAAGTCCAGCCGGTACGTTCCTCGCTCCGTTTATCCAGATACCGGGAAAGCAGTTCGGGGATGGTCGGCTCCTTTGCCTGTTCCAGCGCTTCCAGCAGCGCCGCCTTTTTCTCTTTCAGGCCGGACAGCCAGCCCTTTAAGCTGCGTACCATCTGCCGGATAGACTGCATGAGGGAATTGGCAGCTTTGATGTCCCGGTTCAGGTTTCCGATGTTGGTCTGTATGCCTTTCTTCTCCAACTGGCTGACCGCTGGCCCCATGTGGACGGTGGGGATTTTATCAATCCCCTGTCGGGCATAGGAGCGAAGGTCAAGGCGCTCCGGGCTGCCGATGGCTTCCAGATAACGGTTCGCCGTATCAGCCCAGCCCTGCCGCCATATCTCGGCGTACTTCTGGTCGTTCCAGTCCACGGTGTCCTCTTTGTGGCTTTTCCATCTGCCGGACGCAAGCCGGATACGCTCGCCGTTCTCGTCAAGGTCGTAGACCTTCCGGCTTTTAGGGAGCCATTTTCCGGTTTCGTCCATCGCCCGCATGGTAAGAAGGATGTGGGCGTGGGGATTGCCGTCCCCCTTGTCATGGATGGCGAAGTCGGCAATCATGCCTTTGGAAACGAAAAACTCCCGGCAGTAGTCCCGGATAAGGTCGGCGTACTGTTCCGGGGGAAGTTCCCTCGGTATGGCAAGCACAAACCTCCGGGCAAGCTGGGAGTTCCATTGTTTCTCAATCGCTTCGGCGGCGTTCCACAAGGTATTCCGGTCTGCGTACTCCGGCGGGGCGTGGGGCGGCAGCATGATTTCGGTGTGGACGATTTCGCTTTTATGGGAATAGTATTTCTGTTTTTGGTCGTATTCGGAAAACAGCCGTTCCCCGCTCTGGTAGGCGGCAGACGCAACGGCTGACTGGCGCTTGCTGCGCTGGATGATTTTTACATCAAAGTGCGGGCATGGTGGCATGACGGATTGTGACCTCCTTTCTCCCGGCGTCCGGGCAAAGAAAAAGCAGGAAACCGTTCCATGATTTCCTGCTCGGTGGTGCCGCCGGTGGGCGGCTGGTATTTAGTTTTGAAAGTTCGAGTCAGGTTGACCCGATGATGGATAGCACGATAAATGGGAAGTTATCTCTTACTTAGAAAATAGTATGAAAAACCATAGGAACAATGAGAATTAAAATTGCACCTACTACACATACAGCAATTACTTTTTGAAAACTTCGTTTTTCTTGTTCAGACATATCATTATACCATTTCATAGGCAAGCACCTCCTCAACTTCCAATTTTTCGCTGACTCTATTTTTGCTACTTGCTACGGAACTTCATTCTTCTCTATTTTGATTAGGGCGTTTCTTATTACAAAGCGAACCTACCAACATACCGATTGCAGAGATTATCGCTCCTGCTACAATCATTCCAAAGTCTGGGGCGTTCAGTTTGTTAAAAGCAATGTTGTTTGCCATTTTGAATGTACCATATTCAGCAAGCATATACATTGCGCCAAAGAAAATTGTAAATGCCCATTTTCCTTTTCCCCAGAAATTGTTTTTACCAATAACAACGGATACAATAAATGTTGTTACAGGAAGAATAATCCAAAGAAACATCAAACTGTAACCCATAGCGTCGCTTCCGCTTGTAAAGAACCAGAACACAATCATTGCAAATGCCCAAATCAACAGATAAGCGAGAATTGTAATAATTCTGTTTCTGTTGGCGTTGCTTTTCACAACATTTGTACTTTCTTCGAGATAATCATAATAGGTTTTCATTTTCTGTTCTCCCTTCAATAAATAGTCAAGAGAGACATCGTAGCATTCGCTCATTTTTATGACACTAATGATATCCGGGTAGGATTTTTCATTTTCCCAATTTGAAATGGTCTGGCGACTCACTCCTAATAATTCAGCAACTTGTTCTTGTGTTAGTTTTTTCTCGATTCGGGCTGCCTTGATTTTGCTTCCAATATCATGCTCCATGCCACTGCACCTCCCTTGCACTTTTATTGTAGGAAAAACACCCTATATCGTCTACCAAATGGCTTTTACATCACTTATAATGTGTGTCAAAATTCTTTGACAACCGCATAAAAACCTATCTGTCGTTAATTTTATTATACTATGACCAGCCTCCTTTGGGAATAGATGAATTGTAAACTTGCTGGACGGGAACAGCTTGCAGCGCAAGGTGTTTCCGAGCGGCAAGTCCACAAAGGGGTAGCTGGCGGCAGCCAGCGCAGGGGAAGTGTAGCTTCCCCTGTGATGATTGACTGGAGCCGGAACGCTGCGGGCAATCATCTGCTTTCCGCAGGAAGCCCCCGGCAGGGCGCAACACACTACCTTCAGGTGGTGTATAGTTGCGCCCTCTTTCAGAGGGGCAGTCCACGGGCTGCGGCTCTGGAAGCAATCATGGCCGTTTCCGGCCTACGTCCTCTCCCTGAAAATCGTCGTTTCCGGCGAACACTTTTTCCATAAGCTGACGGGTGCTGTCCTGCCGGAACAGCAGCTTCAAGAACAAACTGACCTGTTCATCCGTGATGGCTTCCGGGTGGGGAAGGTAGCTTTCCAACATGGCGGCTCTGGTGCAAAGCCGGTGCGTCCGTTCCTTCCGTGTCAGCGTCTTTATCTGGTGTTCCAATATCTTTTCTTCATGCTGCGCCCTCCGCAGCTTCTTTTCCGTTTTCTCTATCTCCTGATTGAGTGCTTCCAGCTTTTCATTCATAGGCGGCTGTCCTCCTTCTTGGGAATGAGTACATATATCTTATTGGGTTCCCCGAAGCCCTGACGCACTCGCAGTATCAGTCCGGCGTCCTCCAATTCATTCAGGGAACGCTTCACGGTCATGGTGCTGCGGGCAAGTGCCGCCGCCAGTTCCACGATGGGGAAATGGATAAATAAAATCCCGTTGGCGTCCTCCATGCCGGACAGGAAAACAATATCCAACATCCGGGCGTACATGACCTTGGCGGTGCTGCTGATCGGGAGCCGCAGCATGGCTCTTGGCAGCGGCATACAGGGCGGCAGGGTGGTGTCTGCGGTCATAAATTCAACTTCCATTCAATCGGTGTCCTCCTTTACTTTTCGTTTTGAGCGTTTGGAAAGATAATGGGGGCAGTCCACAATGACCGCCCGGAAACTCTGCTTACAAGTGCGCTGGCATTTCCGGCAAAGGTCGTTGTACGTTACCCGCCCCCGTTCATTGAGGAAGAAGGATAGTTCCAGCTTCCTCTTTTTCGGCATTCTCGGCATGGTGCCTCCTTAAACAAAAATCCGCCCATTTCAGCCGTAACAGCCGCAATAGACGGATAGCAGATTTTAGTGTCGTGTTTCGGGGCGATTTTCAAGGGAAAAGCGGCCATAGAGCCGCCCGGAAATCCCCCGTAGTATTACGGATAGGGCAGACTATGCCCTATCGGATTGTTGTGTTTCAGTATCAATTCGGTGTTCATTTTTGCCGGTTCTCCCTGATGTCGTTCCTGCCCCTGGCTCTCACAACGGCGTTTCGCTCCCTTTGGTACGCTCGTTGCGGTCATGGTTCCTCCATTTCCTGCCGCAAGTCATTGCGCTACATCGCCGGGGAGCATATCCCATACAGGCCGGTCATTCGATTGGAATAATCCATCGATGAACTAAGCCCATTATGGCACATTTTTGAGCCTTCTCCCGTATATCCACAAAGTAGGAAAACCGTCCCAAAAACGAAAATTTCCACGATTGCGGAACGGGTATGGTATAATGGGATGGACGGCGGCAGCCAGCCGCAGGAAGGAGCGATGTATCTATGAAAACCCGCATTTCCGTACAGGAACGCCTGAAAGATTTACGGGTGGAACGGGGCTTAAATCTGGAAGAACTGGCGCAGGAAACCGGCATTTCAAAATCAGCCCTCGGCAGCTATGAAAACGACAACGATGAATACAAGGAAATCAATCACGGCAGCCTGTTGAAGCTGGCAGACTTTTATCAGGTGTCCGTTGACTATCTGCTCGGCCTTACCAACAATCGGAAATATGAAAACACGCCGATAGAAGAATTACATTTGAGTGATGAAGTCGTAGAACTGCTGAAAAGTGAACGCTTCAACAACCGGCTGCTGTGTGAGATTATCTCCCATGAAAAATTCAAGGAACTGCTGGCAGACGCAGAAATCTATGTGGACGGGATAGCAACCATGCACTTCCATGACACAAATAGCTCACTGGCTGCTTTACGGGCTATGATACTGGAAGAACATCCCGAAGCTACGGCAGACCGGGCAATCAAAGTATTGGAAGCCTGTCAGATAGAGGAAGAAGATTTCTTCTGCCATGTGACGCACAAAACATGGGACGTCATTCTCCACGACATACGCAAGGCGCACGAAAATGACAGCGAAAGTGCGCCGGATACCACGCCCGCCGATGAACTGATACGGGAAGTACAAAAGGCCATGCAATTGCCGGGGGACAGGGTTCAGCAATTCACGGAGATATTCTGCAAGGCGTTCCGGCTCAAATATAAGCGGCTCTCACAAGAGGAACGAAGCCTTTTGAAGAAGCTGTTCAAGAAATCCCCGCTGATAAAACAGTCTGGTATGAACTTCCGGCGCAGGCCGTGGAAATGAAAACTGCCGTTGTGGGAATGGTTGTTCCTGCAACGGCAGCTTTGATTATATATGAATTTGGAAATCCTGAAACTTAAACAATCCATTTCCCTGTTTGAGTTTTCCGGCTCTCTCTAATTGTGCAAATCCGGCTTCAATATCGGCTATCAAAGAAACGGGAATATCCAACTGATGGTGTCCGGGCAGAACTTTTTTTATATTGTATTTCCGTATTCGCCTTATAGATTGATAGAATAGCTTCGGGTCGGTAGTTGGGTAAAATGCGTCCAGGCTTCCCTTGTATATCAAATCCCCGGAATACAAATAGTTTCGTTCTGGTTCGTAAAAGCAACAATGTCCGGGAGAATGTCCCAGCGTGTGAACAACTTGAATTTCCCGCCCGCCTAAATTTAGAAAATCGCCATCGTGTAAAATTCTTTGTGGGATACCTTGAAAAATCTGATAAGCGTTAATATCAAAATCTCTTGGAAAATCACAAGGAAGCCTTGTCAAATTATTCTTCACAACTTGCAATGGTATCGGAAACCTGACCGATAGCCAGTCCTTTTCCGCTTCATGTACGGCGATATTATCAAAATACTTATGCCCGCCAATGTGATCCCAATGAACATGAGTTGTAACTGTCATAACAGGCAGCTTTGTCAGAGAGTCCACAATTTTTCTGATGTTGGAAACGCCTAAACCTGTATCAATGAGAATAGCATATTTTTCCCCACATAATAGATAACAATGTGTTTCTTCCCAGTGCTTGTATTCGCTAATAGAGAATGTATCACGGTCTATTTGCTCAATGGTAAACCAATTATCCATTCCGTATAATTACCTCCAGCAACTGAATTTCCAGTTAAAACCACTTTGCATTTTCATCTCTGAAATGTGGTATATTGCCATCTTTATAAGGGTCATACCGATTTTCGTTACAACCAAATTCTTTTAAGAGAGCAATCTTGCCATCTGGCGTCCATTCTATCAGTGACATTCCATCAAACGCTTCTACGTTACCGGCGTCCATCTTATTTTTGAAATACCATTCAACAATGGTTTGATTGCCTTTATGGAAAAATTGCTTGATGTCCCATTGCAAGACAGTTCCACGGGTATTCCATTCCTCAAACCAAAGTTTTATTTTCTTGGAGCCGTGGTACTCTGGCCCCCAACTTTCAATATATACGGCATTATCAGAAAATACATTAAATATACCCAAATCTTTTTTTGCAAGCCACATATCAAACCAAAGTCTGATAATTCTTTCTCTATTGTCCATTTCGCAGCGCCTTCCTTGTCAATTTAATTTTTCAGCGTCTTTGTCCTGCTCTAATTCAATTACATCCAAAATGCCACAATTCAGGGCTTCGCAGATACGAACCAGCGTTTCCATGCTGATGTTTTTGCCTTTACCCATGTTGGCAATCATATTTGTGGTAAGACCGGCGGCAATCCGCAAGTCCTCTTTCCTCATGTTGCGCTCAACCAGCGTGTGCCAGAGGGGTTTATAGCTTATGTGCATTTATCCTCCTGCCTTTCTCCCGGTTTCGGGGTTCCTGTTCCCATTATATCAAAATTCTTGCTAACTCACAAACATTTCTTGACACAACCGCCGGTTCCGTCTGGATTGTGCTTTTCCTTTCTTCTCTTGATTACATCTACTTAGCCATAAGCTGTTTCATGCCCTGCGACTTCGCGCCGGGGTTATCGTTGCCGTACCCCTCCATGAGGTTAATGCCGCCCCAAATGCCAAGTCCTGCGCCAAGCGCGATTACCAAAGTCTGCAATACGTCAACTGCGCTGTTGAAAAAATCCATATAAACCTCGCTTTCTGCCGCTAAAACGGCTCAAAAAATGTTGTTGGAAATAAAAATGCCGCCGTTTTTATTCGGCGGCTGCGTCCTCGTCGGACAAATCTATTTCGTATATGTCAAAGGGTTCGTCGGGCTTTACGATTGCCGGACGGGTGGACATATACCGTTCAACGTCAAAAGCGTTTTTCTTGTCGAAGTCGGAAAGGTATTTGTAGTTCGGGTGCTGCGTTATATCGTACTTATCGCTGAAAAAGGGGCGCACGCCGCGCAACTGCAAAATACATTTTCCTCCGTCCATAACTGCGATTTCGTCCTGTGTCATCAACTCCTTTCCCAATTTCTGATAATTGAGGCCATGAGAAACCTGCGTGCCGCGATTTTCGGAAGTGTTGAAACTGTCGATTGTTTCACGTCCCAAGTTCTCCGAAATATCCTTTGCATTTTTCCCGCGCCCTCCCAAAAACAAGGTGCTGTCGGCATTGTCAAGTATGATTTCTGCCGCGTCCTTGTAAATGGCTTTTAGCTGGCTCTGCGATTGCAGAATGATAGAAGCCGAGATTTCCCGGCTGCGGATTGTGGCAATCAATTTTTCAAACTGCGGGATTTGTCCAATGTTTGCAAACTCGTCTAACAGGCAGCGAACATGAACCGGCAGCTTGCCGCCGTATTCGTCGTCGGCCTTGTCGCACAAGAGATTAAATAACTGCGATTGCAGCATAGCGATAACAAAATTAAACGTGCTGTCCGTATCGCTCATAATC
This sequence comes from Pilosibacter fragilis, assembly GCF_032490495.1. NCBI lineage: Bacteria > Bacillati > Bacillota > Clostridia > Eubacteriales > Clostridiaceae > Pilosibacter > Pilosibacter fragilis. The sequence continues at coordinate 286,537 of NZ_JAVYJB010000004.1, forward strand.
AAAAACAAAGCTGTTTTTCTGTCGCCTAACGTGTCAAGTTCTAATTCGTCGTAGGACATAAGATCGCGCAATTCCTTTATATCAAAAGGAGCGAGCCTCGCACCGCAAGAAATGAGGATTGATTTTGCGGTTTTGCCCGCCGCCAATTTATATTTTCGGTACTGCTTCACCGCGAAATGGTCGGGGTCGCGTTCTTCCAAGTCGGCAAACAGCAAATCGACGGGGCTTTGATATTCCTCGTCGTCCTCGCGGGCTTCGCTGGCGTTGATAAGTTCCAACAGGGTAATAAAGTTCATTTCCTCGGCGGGGGCTTCGTACCAGATGTAGCCCACCAACGCGCAATACAAAAGCCGTTCTGCCTTTACCCAAAAATCCTCCGCGCTTTTTTCTCCCTCACCTTTGGTATTCGCTATCAACGTATTTACCAGCTTCAAAATATCTTTCTCGCTGCGGATATACACAAAGGGGTTGTAGTGCATAGATTTTTTGAAGTTAATCGTATTCAGTACCTTAATGCGGTAGCCCGCCCGTTGCAGCAGCTTCCCGCACTCAATCAAAACCGTACCTTTCGGGTCGGTTAAGACGTAAGAGGAATGAAGCTGCATTAGATTAGGTTTGACAAAAAATCTTGTTTTTCCGCTGCCGCTGCCGCCGATCACGACGACGTTCTTATTTCTCGCGTACTTCGGCTGCTTCGGGCGGCTGTTCATGGTAAGCCGTTCCGTCTGCGTCAAAATGATGTTGTTTTGGAAATCCGGGTCTATGTAGGGCTTTATATCTTCGGCGTTTCCCCATCGGGCAGAGCCGTACTCCGCGCCCTTGCGGTATTTCTTCGCGTTTTTCCCTTTGACATAGACTATCAAGCGGATAATCACCGCACCGACAATGCCGACAAGCAAATCCAACGGGTAAACGCTCGGCAAGGCGTTTTCAAAGGCTGCGGAAAATCCTTGTGTGATATTCAGTATCTTTGCAGAAATATCCGCGCCGGGGGCAAGCCGCACCGCCTGTCCGACTTTATCAAAGAGATAGACAAAGAACACATAGGGGATATTCGGAAGTATCAGCTTTTTGTAGTTGATCTGCTTCATATCTCGCGCCCCCTGTCCATTTTCTTTACCTTGTCGCGGGCGGCGTTAATCTGCTTCGCCTTGTCCTTTGCAGCGGCAAGGGCTTTGCGGATAGAGGGCTTTTTCTCCCGGTTCAGCTTCTTTGCGGAAAACTCTTGAAACGCTGCGGTCATAACGTCCGCGTCCCGGCCTTTGAAAAACACAAGGTAACGGGTCTGCTCGCCCTTAACCTTTTTTAGCGAAAAATCTATGTTGTATTTCTTCGCCGTACTCTCAAAGGCTTTAATATTGCTGTCGGTGATCTCGATGTTGGAAACACCCGCGTTCTGCTTCATAAGCTGCCGCATGGTCTGTTTCCCATGCGCGGGTTTGCTTTTCTGCTCCAAAAACTTTTGGATTGCTTTCTGTAACGCCTGTTCGGTAAGCCGCGCCGCGCCTTTTCCCACTTTGACGTATAGGGCAATCGTTTTTTGGGTTACTTCCTCCTGCAAGGTATCAACTCCTTTCCCGGTAAAGTGCGGCTATGCTCATTCGCCGCCGTATAAGTCGTGATTGACAAGGGCGGTATAGTAGCTGTCAATGGTACTCGGCGCGTTGAACAGCACCGCTTTTAGATACTGCTTGATGTTGCGCACTTTGGTTGTGTTCTCCCTCATGCAATCCAAAACAAACTCAATATGGCTGCTGTTCAGCTTCAAAAACTTGGATTTCACCAATTCGGCGGGGTAGTCGTCCCCGGCAATACGGATTGTCTTTCGGGCTGTGCAGACGGTTTCCAGCATAAGGTCAACAATCTCGTCCAAACGGTCTTTGTCAATTTTGCAGTTTTGAATGAGATGGTCGTATTCGATATTGTCCTTGATAATCTCCCTGTAAATCTCTACTGCGCTATTGCTTTTCGCTTCCGTTCTTTTCCTTTCCGGCGGCGTAGCCGCTTCGCCATGCGCAAAGGGCAAGGGGTTTAGGGAATGGAAAGGAATGGAATCGGTACTTGATAAATCAGTAATTGATTGTTCTTTACTTAATATATCTTTATTTAATTGCGTTGGATTTTCCAACGTAGGTTTTTCCTGCGTAGGTTTTTCCAACGTTGGATTATCCAATGTTGGATTTTCCAATGTAGGTAAATCCAATATAGGCGGCTGTCCGCCGCTGGTAGCTGCTTCCGGCTCTCGCGGCTGCGGCTGCTCGTATATGACGTAATCTGCGCCCCGCAAGCGTCCCTTTTCGTCGCGCTCCCGGCTGCGCACGATATATCCGGCTTTTTCGAGTTCCTTTACCGCTTCGCGGATTGCGTCGATCTTCTCCCGGTTGATATGGGATAAGCCCGCAAGGGTATAATCCCAATCTTCGGGCAGCGAAAGCATTTGCGACAACAAGCCCTTTGCCTTTAAGGACAATTCCTTGTTTCGCAAGTGGTGGTTGCTCATAACGGTATATCCCGTATTTCGCTCCACTCTGAAAACTGCCATATTTCCTCACTTCCTCTCTTGGTATGCGTGGACAATTAGAAAGCCGTTTTCGGCTGTTTTGGTATTGCAATATGCCCTTTGCCGTTTTCGCGTCTGCAAAGCCGCATGGCACAAGGGCTTTTGCCCGTCTATTTGTCCATGCTGGCGTGCGTTTTCCGCGTCCTTTTGCCGGGGCAATAGGGACACTCTTTGAAAACGCAAAACTCATATTTCCACCCGGGGCGGTAGAAACGGCAAGTGCCGCAATCTTCATCATCTCCGGCACAACCGGATTGATAGCGGTCAAATCCCGGCTTCTGCTGCATGAGCAATTCAAACGCCCGCTGCTTGCCCTTTGTGAAATACATTCCGGCTGCACCTCCTTTCCTGCGGGCATAAAAAAACGGCGTTACTTTCTCCCCCAAAGGGGTTAAGGTAACGCCGTTTGTGTGCGTATTCAGTTTTTAACACATTCCCTGTCTATCCGCTGTCCGCAAAACCATTGATTTTATTAGCTTTTTGCCGCTATCGCTATCACACCTCATTATTCAACAGACCGGCATTCAATTCTCTGCTGACAGAGATTGAAGCTGGCAGGGTGGGAACAGTGATCGTCAAAGATATGTCCCGATTTGGCAGAAACTATCTGCAAGTAGGTTTCTATACTGAAATGATGTTTCCTAAGAAAAATGTCCGTTTTATTGCAGTCAATAACGGAGTTGACAGTGCCAATCCGGCAGATAATGATTTTACACCATTTCTGAATATCATGAATGAATACTACGCCAGAGACACCAGCCGTAAAATCCGTTCCACTTTCCAGTCCAAAGGCAAGTCCGGCAAGCACCTTACAGGCACGGTCATTTACGGCTATCTCTGGAACGAAGCCAGAGACCAATG